>NZ_WUEH01000003.1 GCF_010468615.1 Pseudodesulfovibrio sp. JC047
AACTGACTTCAATAACAAACTTCAATCTTTCATCCATAGGATTTACCTTTTTCCAGGTCATGGCACCTCCAAGCTGTATGCTTAAAAGTGTTACCAGTGTTCCCGGACTAATGTGTTACCTATGTACCCGGATTGTACCACCTCCTAGCTTTTCCCATAAGCATTGTTTGCAGTCAGACGTCACCGCGAACCGGTTATGAGCCTTAAAGAAACATTTTTGTTCTACTTTCGAATTTCAAGAAGGAGCTTGCTCCATTCCTCCAGATAACGATCCTGGTTGAAAACATCGAGAGCTGTCGTCAGGGATTCCTTTCGGATACGTTCCGCCTCAATGGGATGCGTTTCCAACCATAGAATCTGTTCGGCCAATTCTTCTGCCGAATCCGCATAAAAGCCGTTGACGCCGTTTTTAATAAACAGGTCCACATCGTTATTTTGCATGGAAACGGAAATAAGCCCGGCCATCATCGCCTCGCCACGAGACCTCGGCATGGGGGAACGAAGTGTCGGATTCAGGTAAATGCTGTGAGTTCCCACACTGCGAGCATAGTTCTGGTATTTAGCTACAGCCCAATCCTGCGATCCGACTGAGTAAAACCTGGGATCAGGAACGTCCAAATTGGTTAACTCGACCTTCCCTTCAAGCATGTCCCAGACGGTTTGCATAACATACAGACCGTTATAATGCGGTCGATTCAGGAGAGCATCCTTCCGCATCACGAGTACGCCTTGGTCATTACGTCCTTTGGGATACTCGTGGGGGGAGAAACCGTGCCAGATTGTCCGGCTATCATGAAATTGCCATTCGTTCTGCGCCTGGTAACTGTTGCACACCACGGAAACCGAAGAGAGGTATTCCACGAGTTCTTCTCGTTCACTCTTGAGAATCTGACCGAGGTCTGACCTCTTGTAATCCGGATCATACTGCCCTGCAAACTGCGGAGTTCCGTGGCAGATAGCCACTTTCGGCAGGTCGACATTCTTCATGAACCAATCAAATGTCTGTCCCCAGTCCATGGGAACCTTGCCCAGCCCCAACTCGGGATGAATAAGGTTTTCGTCAAAATGCATGATGGCCACGTCGTAGTCGCGTGCATCAATTTGATCAACCGGCACCATCTGCATATTTTCCGGCATGGGGCGCTTGGCCATTTCCCATTGTTCACACAAGCCGGTTCCGGCTCCAGTGACCAGCGTGAACTCATGTCCGAGCTTGTACAACTCGTACTGATGGGGTACATGCCAACGATGGGTCAAAATTTTTAGCTTTCGATCTTTATGTATGATGATGGGGACTTGGGTGTACTTCTTGAATTGTTTATCCAGTACATTCTTGTCTTCGGATTTTTCAAGGTCATGCCCTACAGACTCTGCCCAACTAATGATCGCGTTATATGTATTGACACTCCACTGTCGGGAGGCTGTCACCAAATCGGGATGTTTTTCAAACAAGCGCCTGTAATTTCTCAATGACCGGATCGGCTTTTCTTTCTCGTCTGCCGAAGAGGGATGAGAAACATGAATGGATACCGTCTCTTGCAAATACTTAATCCGTCCTCCAGCCTGATAGACGCGGTACCCCATCTCGACATCTTCCCAACCAAAGCCCGATTTTGGGTCAGCGGAATAGGCAAAATCCGTGTCAAAAAGATCACCCTTGATGCCCGCATTGAGGAATTTTCTGTTAATGGAAAAATTCCGAGTAATGCAATTAACGAAGCTGTCTTTGTTAGTTGGATCTTGAGGAACCGATTCATTCCTCGCCAATGTCGATGTGATCTCATGTCTGTTGAGCACGGACAAGGGAGGCTCTCCATTAGTCTCGATATTGATTGGTCCAATAGCTACGTCACAATCCTCTTTCATATGTGCCCAGTAATGCTCTGAGAGAAACGATCTGTTCAACATGCAATCCGCATCTACAACGATAATAACATCACCTTGTGCTTCACTGAGACCATAGTTTCTGGATCCGCAATTCCCCTTGTTTTCCGAGTTCTCCAGAATCGTTACTTCCATATACGGATTTGGCGCAGCGCATAACTTGACCCATCTGTTAAACTCATTAATGACATCAATGGAGTCATCGGTAGTCGCATCGTTTACCAAAATGACTTCATACGGCTTTTCGATATTCTGACGTCTCAATGACTCAAGAAAAAACCTGATTTCATTGGATTTTCGATAGACCACGGAGACGATTGAGACAACAGGCTTCTCGTGCTCCTCATACGTCCATGGCGGCAATTTCATGTTTTGCCGCAGTGTTCCCTTGAGCACGGTGTCGTATATTGCCGCCGCTTCATGAATAGTGGTCTTAATAGAATATCTCGACGCGATGATGTCCTTGGCTGCCTTTCCTATTGAGGCCCGCAATTCAGCATCAGAGACAAGGACGGAAATGCTCTCATACCATCCTTCTTCAGTATGGGCGAGATAACCGGTCTTGCCATTGTCGATAATTGCAGAAAAAGAACTTGTTGGAGAAGCCACGGTTGGAATTCCAAACATGGCTGCTTCAAATATTTTTAGCTCACTCTTGCAGTCGGTAAATAGATTGTCCAACTCAAGAGGAGCGAGATTGATATCGACCTCGGCAAGTTGCTCCAACATATCCTCATGCGACATCAATGGCAGTTGTTTCACCCTCGCGCCGAATTCTTTGAGTGACAAAGGAAAAGTCAGTTCCCCTACGAGCACCAGTTCACAATTGTCATGATCGCGCAATATGCGTAGCAACGCATCGCAGCATTGGGCAAAGTCAGTATCATGTGTGTTTGTTCCACTCATGTAGGCGATGGAAACAGTCCCCGAAGCAGCGTGTTTGTGTTGTTTCTTCCTAGCAAATTCAAGAGAAGAAAGCCCATTGTTATTGGGCAGCAGGAAAGCCTTCTTACCTTTTTTTTCGACTTGATTTTTCAGTTCAGGCGTCGATGTCGTCACATAATCTGCGACCATCATGGTTTTTTCTAGGCCCTCAAATAGATTTTCCAACCCAGCTCTTCCTTCCTCTCCCATGCCCTTGTAAGAACAGAGTAAATGCAAAAAATTTGAATCAAAAACAAAATCGTCGACATCGAAAATTACCGGACGTTCCTGACGTTTAAACTCTTCAACAAGCCAAGGGATGTTACCGCTCAAGCATATACGATTCAGTACGAGAATGTCAGCGTCGTAATTACTACAAACGTGAATCTCTCCGTCTTTCATGATCACGGACTCAAACCCATAATCAATCAGGAGCTGTGAATAATTATGCACACGGTACACCTGTGTCATGAGATCATGATCATTGACTATGTACAAAATTCGCTTGTTCTTTTTAGCCGGTAGAGAATCCATCTTTGCAGGCTGTGGGGTCTGGGCTACGGTTGGTCCTATTTGCGTGCGTTGCACTCTTTTGATTTTCGCCTTGCCCATGTCTTCACTTATGGCAAATGACTTGTAATCAACGCCTTTTTGGTAGACGCCTTTCAATCCTGCCGTACGCAAAGTTTGATATACTCTTTTGCAAAGCCCCAAATATCCCCAACGCTTGACTGCAGCGGGGATATCCATGAGGATTTTTATTGACCGACCGAATCCACTAAAGGCTCTCCAGTTGATTCGCGGACGTCCCCGGAGAAGATCAAAGGCCTTCCTAAGTGGTGCTGTCAGTCGCCATGAAAAAGAATTCTGTAAGGCCAACACGCGAGCCTCACTTTCATTTAACCTGTGCTGAAATGAGAGAATCTGCCTGTTGAGGGCTGCGGAATTAAAATTCAGCCTGCCAAGTTCTCTGCCTCGTTCTTCCAACTTATTGACCAGATTACTAAAGGCCGCCTTCTCAGTATCCAATTGACCGACGAGGCCGACCATTTCTTCACGGAGTTCTAGTATGCTTTCACCCCGCTCAATAGACTTTTCGTTAAGGTCTGAAATAGTGCAGTCACGTTCGCCAATTACCTGATGAAGAGTATGAATGCAGGAATCCCTATCGGCGATTTTCGCATTCAGGGTTTCTACCAAGCTCTCGCGTTTTGCTATTTCTGCATTCAGGCTTTCGATTTGGCCAATCTGTTCCTTGATATATGTGTCAAAGCTGACGAGCAGAGAATCCTTTTCGACAATCGCCAATTCAAACTCATTGATTTGTGTCAGCCTGTTCTCAAGTTCTTTTTCAAGAGACATCAAGGCCCAATGATTATTTACCTGGTTAGGCAATGGGTAATCTGTTCCGTGAAGTTTGAGGTGCCCTGTGACCACATCCTCCTTTTTGCCTGCAATGAAACGTTTCCCCACCATATTCCGTTGCGGATTTTCCTTCATGATTAGGCAAACAGAATTAAAAAACTGCACGGAATGGATATGCGTCAGCAACTCTTCATCAATTTCCAAACCATATTGCTGAACAAAGTCATTCAATAGCGTGTGACGCTTTTTTTTAATGCCCCAGCTTTGATGGTTGATGATATCGGCAAATCTCTTGAAAAAAGAAATCGAGGAATGGGGAAAATGCAGTCCGCCTTCGAATTCCTCCCAGTAGGAACACTGCAAGTCTTCAACAATGTACATCCCGCCATCAGAGAGATGTTTGAATAAAAGAGTAAATGTTTTGGTAATATCCGAGGAACGGTGTGATCCATCATCAATGATGAGATCGAATTTTGAAGAACGGCGCAGAATTTCTTGTTGAATATCCTTATTATTGACATCACCGACAATGATGGAAATTGCTTCATTGGTAAAAGACAACTTCGCGCAATCCGCATTAATATCGCATCCGATGATTTTTTCGGCGTTTTTGAAATATTTCCCCCAAATCTCCAGCGACCCGCCATTCTGGACACCCACTTCCAAAATACTGAGCTTCCGATTTCTCCGCGAAGCGAATATACTGTCATACAGGTGAATGTTATTCACCCATTTGTCAGAGACTTTGCCATCATGTTTTTGGTAAATCTGCCACAACATTTTTTTAGCCATTAAAAACCTCAAGGGAAATATGTTCAAACGGAATACCTACCACCCCCCATCGAACTTTACTGGATGATACATTAATTACCGCTGCGTTATGAACATAGTGATGCTGGATATTATCGTGCAAAGTTCCATCTGCCACTGCTGCCATCACCACATATTGACCATTGGGCAGCATCGGTAACGTAAATTCAAATCGGCCGACAAGATGCCGCCCGGCGACGGCAGGAACAGAAGTTTTGTCGGTAAAAGGCAATGTGTTCTCTCCAAAGAGATCCTGACCTAGTCGGTCCTTCACGATAAAACCAAGTATGGGGGAAGTCATATCTTCATGCACCAGGGCTTCTATCGTCAACCGAACTCTTTCACCCCCCTCAAAAACTTCCGCAGAACTGGAATCGCAGTTCTCCATTCGTACCGAGAGGATTTCACCTCTTCCAGTTTTCCAGGAAGAGCTTTCGCTCAGATTGTCTTGAAACGTTACCTTAGCTTCATAATCGATAGCGAGGACATTATCCGCGCTATTTTCACACTCTGCCTGATCTTCTTCAAGAATAACTTCATCACCATATCTGTGCTGAAGCGTGTACCGGAGATAAGCTTGGGCCACCTCTTTGGAGGGGCCGATCTGACGCACCCGCCCCTGATCAAGCCAAATAGCCTTTTCACATAGGTTCTGGATAGACGCCATGTCATGACTGACGAAAAAGAGTGTTCCATGTTTTTGAAATTCACGAATAAACCGCATGCACTTCTGAGCAAAAATGGCATCACCGACAGCCAAAACCTCATCGACAATCAAGATGTCAGCATCGACATGGGCAACAACTGCGAATGCAAGTCTGACATACATACCGCTTGAATATGTCTTGACAGGCTGCTCAATAAAATCTCCGATGTCGGCAAATTCAACAATTTTGTCGTACCTTTCGTCGATTTCTCCTTTAGTCAACCCCAGTACGGATGCGTTGAGATATATGTTTTCTCTGCCTGTAAATTCCGGGTTGAATCCGCTCCCTAACTCAAGCAGTGCGGCCACGCGCCCCGTTGCATTGACCGTTCCGGTTGATGGCCGGAGAGTGCCGCAAATCAATTGGAGAAGCGTAGACTTACCACTGCCGTTGCGCCCGACAATGCCAACAGTTTCTCCCCTGTTCAGGGAAAATGTGACATGACTAAGTGCCCAAAATTCTTTGAAAAAGCACTTTTTACCCAAACATAACATTTGGTAGAGTCTGTTGCGCGGAGAGTTGTAGATATTATAGCATTTGCTCAAACTATCGACGGAAATGACTGTATCAGAGGACATCGGCAAACCCCCCCCTTGACTTCTGGAACCAGCCGAAGCCCAGCCACATCGTCAGCAACGCCACACCGCTGTATCCACCAAGCAGATACATATCCGGCAATTGACCCAAAAATAGAACTTTCCGCATCTCTTCAATTATGAAAGTCAATGGATTGATGTACAAATAGCTCCTAAATGGCTCGGGAATATCCTTGAGGGCATAAAACAAGGGAGACATAAACATGACGACGGTGACTATGACGCCAACAGCCTGTGATATGTCTCTGAGGTACACTCCCAACGATGCTAGGAGCCAAGAAACCCCCATCACGACCATGAGAAAAGGGGTGATCAAAAGTGGCGTCAGCAAAATATGGATATCCGGAACACCCAGTATAAAGAAATATGCAACTAGCCAAACTATAAAGCTGATAACCGCATGAAAGAGGGAGGAAAGAAGCGTGACCAATGGCAGTATTTCCAAGGGAAATATCACTTTTTTCACATAACTTATGTGTGAGAGAATCAACGTTGGCCCTCGGGAAATGCATTCTGAAAATACGTTGAACACGATGAGGCCTGAAAACAGCACAAGAGGAAATTCCCCGCCGTTGCCTGTTCCCCCTCGCCAACTCGTTTTGAATACAAAACCAAAAACAAAAGAATACACCGCCAGCATTAGCAAGGGGTTAACAAAAGTCCACAGCGCCCCCACAAGTGTCCCTTTATATCGGGCCAAAATGTCTCGCTTGGAAAGCTCAAGGACCAGTGAACGATTTCGCCATGGACTGGCAACCATCTCAAATGGAGAAATGGAGAATACTTGCAATTCTACCTCTACTAGCTATTCAATTAAAAAACCAAAGACTCCTGCGTCCGTATCAAAGATAGGTAGGTCCTGTAAGCACAAAATGCTCCCACAAGTCAGGGTGTGACTTTTGGTAATGTATTCTTATCGAAATCTTCGAGTCGAGGGGCATTTTTGTCTTTGTCGGGAATAACTGGCTCTCCAACAACGGGCCACTCAATACCAATATCTGGATCATCCCACTGTATTAAGGCATTATATTCAGTGCATTTGTAAGCAAAGTCAACTTATTCAGAAAATACACAAACCCCATAAGCAAACCCCGGAGGAATCCAAAGCTGGTTATAATTTTCAACCTCATGGGTGGTCCCGAACCACTTGCCATAATTTGGAAAATCCGGTCGAATATCAACTGCGACATCAAACACCCTCCCCCTTGTTACACTGACAAACTTCCCTTGAGGGCGATAAGTCTGAAAATGAATTCCCCGCAAAATGCCACGACGGGAACGGGAATGGTTGTCCTGAACAAAAAAGGATATGCATACCGTGCTCGGCATGTTGGTGTGTTCAAAATGTCTCAAGAAAAAAACCGCGCTGGTCGCCAAAGACCTTAGGTTTTACAAGCAAGCCCCCATCAAGTGGTGTTTTGACAACTTTCATTTCTCTATACACCTTTTCGCTTGACAAGCTCCAACAGGTACTGACCATAGCCCGTCTTGGCCAACGGATTTGCCAACTCCTTGACTTGATCAACGTCAATATACCCCATGGAGAATACGATTTCTTCAAGACACGCAATCTTTAATCCTTGACGTGATTCGACCGTCTCTACAAAATTACCAGCAGCCAGCAAAGATTGATGCGTTCCGGTGTCCAGCCAAGCGACACCGCGACCAAGGAGTTCAACCCACAAGTCTCCACGCTCTAGGTACACCTTGTTAACGTCGCTGATTTCCAGTTCGCCACGCGCGGAAGGCTTAATACTACGGGAAATGTCCACAACTGCGTTGGAGTAAAAATACAAACCTGTGACAGCAAAGTTGGATTTGGGCTGCTCTGGCTTTTCTTCAATATTGACTACATTCTGGTTGTCGTCGAAAATGACTACTCCATATCGCTCCGGGCTGCTGACATGATACCCGAAGACGGTAGCTCCTTCCTTGATATTTTCCACAGCACTCGCTAAAGTTTCGGTTAGGCCATGCCCCCCAAAAAATATTGTCCCCGAGAATCAGGCTTACATTGGAATCTCCAATGAAATTGGCCGCAATAACGAACGTCTGCGCAATCCCTTCTGGCTTGGGCTGCTCTGTATATTTTAAGCTGATCCCCAACGCTTCTCCATTACCGAACAATTCCCGGTAGCGAGGAAGATCGTGAGGGGTGGAAACAATGAGAATGTCCCTGATTCCGGCCATCATCAGGACGGAAAGAGAGTAGTAGATCATGGGCTTGTCATAGATTGGCAGCAATTGCTTGCTCGTTGTCTTGGTGATCGGATACAGACGTGTCCCCGACCCTCCAGCCAAGATTATCCCTTTCCAATTCTTAGCTTTTTCACTTGAAGTTATGATCATAACAGCGCTCTTTATAGCTTTGCTCAACCCAATTGACGTATTCGCCACTAAGAATTCTCTGAACCCATTGGTCGTTCTCCATGTACCATTGGATTGTTTTCACCATGCCCGAATCAAATGTCTCAGAGGGGTCCACCCAAGCTCGGACTCTATTTTGTCACAATTGATTGCATATCTAAAGTCATGCCCAGGACGATCCTTAACAAAAGTGATCAATCCCTCACGCGGATCGCCATCAACCGAGGAGCAGATTTCATCCAAGGACCCACAAACCATCTTTACGATGTCGAGGTTTACCTTTTCACATTTGCCACCGACATTGTATGTCTGGCCAGGGGTACCCCTCTCAAAAACGGCAGCAATGGCAGTACAATGATCAGCCACATACAGCCAATCGCGGATGTTTTGCCCATCACCGTAGACCGGCAGCAGCTTTCCAGCCAAGGCATTAATAAATACCAGCGGAATAAGCTTCTCAGGAAACTGTCGTGGGCCGTAATTGTTGGAACAATTGGTGATCAGGGTGGACAGGCCGTATGTGTGATGATATGAGCGCACGGAATGGTCGCTGGAAGCTTGGAGGCCGAGTACGGACTATTAGAGGCGTAGGGAGTTGCTTCTGTGAAAGGAGGAGCATCTAGGCCAAGTGTCCCAAAGACCTCGTCTGTTGAAACATATAGGAACCGGAGTTTTTCCTATGCCTCGCCCTCCAGAGTGTCCCAATACTTCATTGGACTCATCAAGCAGCTTAAACGTCCCTTCCACATTGGTCTCCACAAATAATTCAGGCCCGACAATCGAACGGTCAACATGGCTTTCCGCAGCAAAGTTTACAATGACATAGGCCCGTGTTCTACTAAAAGCTTTCTACCAACTCCCGGTCACCGATATCCCCGCACACGAAAACATGGTCCGGATCATCCTTAAGTCCATCAAGGTTGTCCATATTTACCGCATATGTGAACAAGTCAAGATTGACAACCCACAACTCCTGCTTGCGCAGTCCGTGAACTAAATTTGACCCAATAACCCCGACCCCACCGGTTACAAGAATAAGTTTGCATATAGTACAAATCCCAAACTGTTTGACAAATAGTCAAGACCAATTTAAAATTTTATACTAACTTATCGTCAAACCAATACTCCAAAACAAAAATGAAATCTATCAAAAAAATTGGTGTTCGGTTTAGTTTGACAACCTACAGCAGCCCCAAAAAGGAAACAAATGTCCACCAACATATCAACCTTCGTCCTAATCCTGAATTACAATGGGCTCAAATTCAATAAATTCTGCATAGATAGCATCCTTAAGCAGGATGTGAAAAATATAAAAATTCTGTTTCTTGATAACGGATCCAAGGACGGCTCACTTGAGGCGTGCAAGCGTGATTTTGGAAACTCGGTGACGTATATCGACAACAAGAAAAACCTCTACTTTGCAGCTGGGAACAACGTCGGCATCAAGTACGCACTGGATGCCAAGGCTGACTACATATTTGTTTTGAATAACGATACTATTTGTAGCGCAGATTGCATCCAAAAGCTGACTGATTTTATGGAGGCCAATCCCAAAACCGGCGCATGCCAGCCGTTATTGGTTGAAATGGACAATCCGGATCGAATTGCTTCTGCTGGGTGCATCGTGTCTTTAACTGGCAGAGCATGGGATGCGAAAATGGGTGAACAAGCATCAATGCTTCCCCTTTCGCCGATAAAGACTTTCGGAGTAACAGGAGGAGCGATGTTTCTCCGTGCCGAGGCTCTTCGACAGGTCGGAATGTTCGACGAATCTTACCAAATGTATTTTGAAGATGTGGAATTGTCCTTCCGACTCACCCTTGCCGGATACGATCTTCATGTCGTTCCGAACACCAGGGTGCGACACGTTGTTGCCGGAAGTTCTAGTAAGATCAGTACTCAGCGCATTTACTTCTGTGAGCGCAATGCCTATCGCTTGGTAGGCACATATTTTCCTAAAAAAATAAGGAGGCTTTCCCTGCTGATGAATCTTCTTTTTCTCGCTCCCGCAGCAATACTGCTGAACGTTTTACACAAAAAGCCAGACTGTAGCTTGGCTGTCTTCAAAGCAATGAAAGAGGGGTGCAAGCAACTCACATCCCTCCCTCCTCGCACGAACCCTCAAGCAGAGGCTTTGATTACTTCTGCCATCGAAACAAAGACCATCGTTCCGCCGATCAGAAAATCAAGAAAAAGTTCGTGACACACCTGCACTCCCCTCTTTACAAAGGTCCTTTCAGAGATGATACCCAACCTTTCAATATTTTGTATTATCTATCAGCATTTATCCAAAGGCAGAGTACCCTAGGCAAACCCGGGGGCTTGAATTTGTGAGCCACTCAAAGTGGCTTTAAGAACCGCCTAAAGGCGGAATTTCAGTTGCTCTATCCGCTTGTCCTCGTGCCCTTGCTTGCGGATATATTCCCTTATCACCTTTTCGTCTCACCCCACTTTTGTGGCGTAATATCCACGCGCCCAAAAGCTTTGCCCTGCACCCCCTTTTGCCCGGCCTTGGACTTCTCTCGCTATGTGGATTTCTTCCCCTTTATGTAACCAACCACTTGGGACAGCATATTTGGACGGAATTGCAATATACATATGCACATGGTCGGCACACAGGTGCCCTTCCAATATTTTGCTTTCTCGTTGTTCTGCCAACTTATGGAACACATCGCCCAAGCAGTTTCTCAGTTTTCCAAACAACACCTTACGTCGATACTTAGGTGTCCAAACGATATGGTACTTGCAGTCCCATTTTGTCTGACATAGGCTTGAATTGCACTTCATTGAAGCCTCTCCCTTGCTCACTTTGAGCATCTCACAAGGGGGAGGCTTCATGCTACTCCCACATAAGTCAAACTTCTATAGCCGCCCCAGCAGAGCTGGGGGGTAATCCCCCCGAAAAAAAGTAGTTCTGAAAAGTAGAATTTTCTCGTAATCAAAACGCAGGAGATTTTACATGAAGAAGTCCCGTTATTCCGACAGTCAAATTTTGAGTATTTTGAAGCAGGCCGAAAACGGCGTGCCCGTGGTTGAGCTTTGCCGTGAACACGGTATGAGTAGCGCTACCTTCTATAAATGGCGTTCCAAATATGGCGGCATGGACGCTTCTCTGATGGCTCGCATGAAGGAGCTGGAGAAGGAAAACCGACTTCTCAAGCGCATGTATGCCGAAGAAAAGATGAACGCCGAAGTCGTTGCAGAGGCACTTGCAAAAAACTGGTAAGGCCATCTCGTCGCCGCGAGATGGCCAAAAAAGCCGTGAAAAGGAAACGGTTAAATATTCGGCAGTCCTGTAAAGCTTTCGACATTAGCCAGACATGCTACAGGTACGAACCAAAATTGTCGGCCGAGAATGAACGTGTGGCGGATTGGCTTATTCGTCTGACCACCAATCAGCGCAACTGGGGATTCGGACTATGTTTTCTATACCTGCGTAACGTCAAAAAGTTTGGCTGGAATCACAAACGCGTGTACCGGATTTATTGCGAACTGGAATTAAACATGAGAATCAAGCCTAAAAAACGTCTAGTACGCGAGAAGCCTGAACCGCTCGCCCAACCTAAGGCGATCAACCAAGCGTGGTCTATGGATTTCATGCACGACCAGTTGCGGGATGGCCGCAGCTATCGATTGTTCAATGTGATTGACGACTTTAACCGGGAAGGCTTGGGCATCGAAATGGACTTTTCATTGCCAGCTGATCGGGTGATCCGCTCCTTGGAACAAATCATTGAATGGCGTGGTATGCCACAGGCAATTCGTTGCGACAATGGTCCTAAATATATTAGCCATCGGCTTCAGGTTTGGGCGAAGAAAAAGGATATCCGGTTTGATTACATCCAGCCAGGCAAGCCACAGCAAAATGCATATGTTGAACGATTTAATCGGACTGTGCGTTATGACTGGCTCAACCAATATTTGTTTAAAAGCATACAAGAGGTTCAGGAGCATGCCACCAAGTGGCTTTGGACATACAACAATGAACGACCGCATCTTGCCCTTGGGGGGATCCCCCCAAGGGCAAGACTGACCGAGGTAGCGTAGTCTCTACTTTTCAGACTGACTAGAAAGGGGAGGATTACCTTAACAGTTCGAAATCATTTCCTTTTGAATTGCTGATCATCCCAACCTCCTTCAATTGAATCACAGATGAAGGGAAAAAGTCATAGTACCCCCGGCAAAGCCGGTGGCTTGAGTTTGTGAGCCACTCAAAGTGGCTTTAAGAACCGCCTAAAGGCGGAATTTCAGTTGTTCTATCCGCTTGTCCTCGTGCTCTTGCTTGCGGATGTATTCCCTTATCACTTTTTCGTCTCGACCGACTGTCGTTACATAGTAACCACGCGCCCAGAAGCTCTGCCCTGCAAATCCTTTTGCCCGACCTTGGACTTCTCGTGCTATGTGGATTGCACTCTTACCTTTTATATAACCAACCACCTGGGACACAGCGTACTTAGGCGGAATTGCAATATACATGTGCACGTGATCGACACATAGATGCCCTTCCAGTATTTTGCTTTCTCGTTGTGCTGCCAACTTATGGAACACATCACCCAAGTAGTTTCTCAGCTTTCCAAACAGCACTTTACGCCGATACTTAGGTATCCAGACGATATGGTACTTGCAGTCCCATTTTGTATGACATAGGCTTGAATTGCACTTCATTGAAGCCTCTCCCTTGCTCACTTTGAGCAGCTCACAAGGGGGGAGGCTTCATGCTACTCCCGCATAAGTCAAACTTCTATGGCCGCCCCAGCAGAGCTGGGGGGTCTCTCATTGGGACTAGTCGATAAGGGGGCTAGTGGTCTGATGGGAAGTATAGGTTACGAGGCCAGCACCAATGATGTCGTGTGGGGAACCAACAAAGTTTATGCCCGCATTCATCAGCTGGGCGGCGAAACCGGACGCGGCCACGCTGTCACGCTCCCCGAACGCCCATACATAGGCATTTCCGAAGACGACATTGACGAAGCCCGCGCCATCCTCGCCGATCATCTTGTGGGTGTGCTCGGAGGTTCAAAATGAGATCAATTGCCACCGATATCATTACCGCCGCAGCCGTGGCCGCTGGCCTGCCCGAATCGAACGTCATGATCGAACCGGAAAAGGACGGCGTGACGCTCCCGAAACGGCGTGTAGAAATTTCCTATCTGACAGAACAATACCGCCGCACCGGACGGCCTGTTCGTAAGAGTCCCACTCCCGGCAAGGAAGCCACACACCGTACCCTTGCCCGTGAAAAACATGCCGTGCGTCTGCCTGTACGCGCCGCGATCCGCGCCGACGACGAAGCGTGGCTCAAAGAATTTTCCCGCTGTTTTGTCGCGGCCTTGCCCAAGCGCATGACCGATAAAAACGGCAACACGGTCACGGTGGCCGTGGAAAAAGCCGAATACGGCGGCTTCACGAAAAAGGCCGTGGAGGTGTTCAAGAAACGGTCAAAGACCTTTCACATTACCTTCACCGGCATGACCACCATTGAAAACGAGATCCCGCTCATCAAGAGCGTGGACATTATCCCCAGTTATAGGGAGGCAGGAAATGAGCAAGAACACGATTAAGGCCCCGCTGATGCCCGTTGAGACATTGGCTGACACTGCGAAACTTCCATCGTGGGAGCTTGCCGCACTTCGTCAGGCAACCGACTGGGCAGACGGCAAGCAGGTCACCCAGAGCGAATTCGACACCGCGTTGAACCGTTTGCGTACCCGCCCCCAGGGCGGCGGCACCATATAGGGGGACGCCATGAATGATGTCATTGAATATCTGGTCGACGGAACCAGCGGCCTCGCCCCCGGCAGCGTCTCCGGCACCGCGCTCATCGCCGGTGTCTGCTCCAAAGGCGAAATCGGCAAGGGCTACCTACTCGGCAAGCGCAGCGACCTGAACGGCCTGCTCGGTGTCGGTCCTCTTGTGGATCGTCTCCGCGACATATTCGCCACCGGCGGACAGGAACCCGTGGTTATCGCCGTGCCGATCGAAGGTATGCCCGGAGGCTACATCGGCAACGTCAAACACACAGGCACCGGCCCGGACGCACTGACAAGCGGCCTCGGCAGTACCAATGCGGACGCCATGGTCCAGATCGTGGTTGCCGGTCAACTCGGAACCGCCACATACAAACTGTCGCTGGATGGCGGCAAGACATGGAAAAACGCCACGGCCACTCCCGCCAACGGGCAGATCGCACTCGGCGAATCCGGTGCCTATCTGGTTCTGGACGATGGCGCACACGTCAAAGACGACACCTATGCCGTCATTATTCGCGGCCCCATCGGTCCAGTGGAAAAGATCGGCAATGGTCCCGACCTGACCGTCACCGGCACAGTCAAAGCCGGAACCGAACTCTGCCTACTGGTCACCAGCGCGGGAGGCCGCAACACCAGCACCTATCAACTCTCTGAGGACGGCGGCGACAACTGGGGTTCCATCCGCACCATTCCGGTGGACGGCACGATCCCGGTCCTTTCCACCGGCGTGACCATCACCATGCCGGATGAAGCCTTGAACCTCGGCACCGAATACCAGTGCCGACTCAACGCGCCCACTCCCTCCATCACGACAGTCATGACCGCATTGGAAAAACCGCTATCTCTGTATGACATGGAATTTGTCTACATTGTCGGGCCGAGCGATTCCGTGGACTGGGCAGCCTGTGGAGCCAAGGCGGACGAACTCTGGAACCTACACCGGCCCACCTACTTCAAAACCGAATTCCGTCTGCCACATGACGGCGAAGACCTGAACGACTGGGTGGCCGCATGGCTGGCCGAACGTGCCAAGTATGCAAACCGTTTCGTGCAGAACATCGTCGCCTTTGGAGAGGTATCGGACACCACTGGTCAGCGCAGGGAACGCAACTGGGGCGGCTTACAGGTCGGACGTGTGCTGTCCATCCCCGTACACCGTGCAACCGGACGCGTTCTGGATGGCGGCATCAGTCAGGGCGTTCTGCCCGAAGGCTGGACCGAAGGGCATCAGTTTGCCTTGGAAAAGGCCGGGGCCTGCACGGCCAAGACCTACGCGGGGTTGAAATCTCCCTATTGGGGTGATTCCCGTACTCTGGCCGATGCAACCAGCGACTTCCAATATGAGGAAGTCGTGCGAGTCACCTTCAAGGCGGTTCGTCTTGCCCGTATCGCGGCCCTCAAAGGATTGTACAACGAAGCAGGCGATCCGGCGGCTGAAGGCGGCGCATCTGGTCTTGAATACCTCAAAGGCAGCATTGAAAATGCCTTGGATACCATGACCAAGGCCAAGCCCAAGGAAATGGTGGATTACATCATCACCATCCCGCCGGGGCAGGATATCGCCAACAACGGCGTGGCCGTGGAACAGGAGCTGATCGGCATTCCCATCATCCGCAAGATCAAGCTCTTCACGAGCTACACCTATGCCGGGTCCAAATTCGACCCGCGAATCAAAGAGGTGGCATAATGTCAGTCAACGGTGTGCTGTATGACTGGGAGAGCGTCGAAGTGCAGCTGCCCGGAGGCACTGCGGTCGGCATCACTTCCATCAGCTACAGCGATGAACGCGGCGTGGAACCGCGATACGGCAAGGGCAATACGCCGCGCGGCTATGGTCGAAAGAACTACAAGGCCAGCGGCAACATGGAGCTGGACCGTGACGAATTCGAGACGCTGAAAAAGGCTCTCGGCGGTTCCGTCTACAAAGGCGAGCCGTTCCAGATCGTAACCAGTTACGGCGATGAAGGCCTGCCTACAATTACGGACTCGCTCCCGGCGGTCAAGATTACCAAACAGGACTCCGGCGCAAGCCAGGACGACGACAACGCTGGCAAGGTCAAGTGCGACTTCGCCATTCTCGCCCCCATCAAATGGGGCGGCACTCCGGCTCTGTAAACCGGACACCCAACTTGAGAAAAAGGACCACTCATGGACAAGCCAGAAAAGGACACCCAATACGTGGAGCTGAAGCACGAATTCTTTGACCGTTTCGAGGACAAGGACGTAAACTTCAAATTCCACTTCAAACGGCCCGGTACACCGCAGGTCAACCGCGTGCAGAAAACCGCACTCAAAAACGCGGGACAGGCCTTCCGCAATCTGATCATGGAAACCATCAAGCCCGACGAAAAGAGCGACTTGAAAACCGCTTTGGACGATTACCCCGGCCTCGCCTCCACGTTCGGCGGCGCACTTATGGCCTCCTGCGGATTTGGTGACCTGGGAAACTGATCCAGCGCAACCTGCAAAGAATAGACGGGGACGGTATGACTCAATTCGCCGTGCTGATAAAGCACTGGCTCCATGAGTCGCCGTCCCCGTCTGTTGAGGTCTTTGCCCAGCAGGCTGCGCAAGCCATTTGGTTGGAGAAGCGGTATGGGAAGAAGGAGTAGAGTTACATATTATTTTCCTTGGAATACTGCCATAAATTTCGGTCTACTGTACGCATATCAAAATTGTTATGTTGCGTTAATCCTATTGAGATATCCCCCAATTTTGCCGGGGGGGGGCACGGCTTAGGTTAATTATGAAGAAACAGGGTATTGCGTCCCCTAATTCTCGGCTTACCCCATACTAGATTTCACGCTTTATATGAGAAAACAACTGGCTTCATGCGGTATCCCTTCTATTTTGAGAATAATTGACAAATATATACACAAGTATGATAGACAAAACTGTTGGTAACAAATATAAGCTGATGGATTATATTGAGGTATCTTTGTTAACACCTCTCTACTGGTAAAGAATTCTATTTGGGATTTAAATGAAGGACTAGCTATGCTTCGATCTATCGAATTGGACAGCTTCAAGGCATTTGGGACGGCAACCTCAATTCCTCTTGCCCCAATTACGCTTCTTTATGGTCAGAACAGTTCTGGGAAGAGTTCCATTTTACAGTCATTAAATATGCTGAAACAGACTAGAGAAAGTCGCGACTCAGGGGCTGTTCTTCTTCCAAGAAGTAAAAATGGAGTAGTTGATCTTGGTAGTTTTCAAGAATTAGTTTTTGATCATGATTTAGATCGCAGCTTTTCAATTAAACTCGAATATGATTGGGAGAAGCCCATATATCACCCCATACGTCGAGTTATAAAAAACATTGGTGAAAAATCATCCGTTAAAATTACATTCAGTCGCCCGACCCAGGAGGATGAGGTTTCAATTTCCTCAATTGATTTCTACACAGGAGATGGAAAGATCTTTGCTTCCTTCGAACCAGCTGAAGCGACGAAAGAAATGAAAAGGGATCTTATTCCGTATAGAATGGAGAGGCGCATTCCTCTTGCTGCTATAACCGTAGCGAAATGTAGTTACCTAACTCGCGATGCGATGTTGTGGGAGTCCGGGTTCGAGTTCTCACAGAACAATAAAGAAAACATAATCGACGCACTACAAAATTCACTGAATAGACAAGACTACAAAAACAATGAGCAACATAGCCTTCTTACAGATGATCTTTACGAAACAACTAAAGATGAACTTTCACAACTGAGGAAGGCCCTCCGTTTTTATCAAAGTAATTTTTCATTAGAAGATTACATCGAACGGATGCATTTCTTTGAATCAAAAAGTTTTATTGGCCTTGATGGCTTTATTCCCTTCGGTGCGCCCACAAATAGTTGGAGTGCCCCTGAAATCAGATACTTCAAAAGCATTCGAGGAGAGAGCCTTACGTTAAACGTTGGGAGAATTGCCACATTCTCTGGGCGAGTGTTGGATTCAACTTTAGAACGAGTTTTCCCTCTTGGTCCTTTTAGGCGTCCTCCTGAACGATGGTATCTATTTACTGGCTCAAACCCTCGAGATGTCGGCTACCGTGGCGATTTGATGCCTGATCTTCTTTTTCGAAAGCCGAAAGTACTTAGAGAAACCAACGAATGGCTTAAGCGTTTAGATATTGGGTATAAAATAAAAATTGTCCCTCTCGCAAAACGAGTGAGCGATCTTTTCGAAGTGCGACTCGTAGACACAAGGCGTAGTAAAGAGGTGGAAGTATGCTTATCCGATGTTGGATTTGGGATTAGTCAGTTGCTTCCATTTGTTGTTCAAAGTCTTGCCGCGAATAATCAAGTCATTACGATTGAGCAACCTGAAGTTCATATCCATCCAAGGCTTCAGGCCGACTTAGGTGACTTACTTGTCGAAGCAATATCATCTCGGAGAGATAACCAGTTCATAATTGAAACCCACAGTGAGCATTTAGTATTGAGGATACAAAAGTTAATTAGGAATAAGCAATTGACGCCAAACCAAGTCTCTGTTTTGGCTGTCCATAGAGGAAAAGAAGGTTCCGAAGTTCGAAAGCTGCGACTGGATGAACAAGGAGACTTCATAGATGAATGGCCTGGCGGATTTTTCCCTGAACGTTTAAACGAGTTACTGTAGGTTCCCCATGTTGATATCTACAGTACTTGAACCCAGTATTTTCCATCTAGATTTTATCAAACAAGACTCAAATGCTTTGGAAGCATTCAATTTAATAAGAGGTGTTCACACGAATGGATTAATCTTGGTTGAAGAAAAAGGGGGTCTGCTGGCTACTATCAAAAAAAATCTTCAAGAACTTCCTACTAAATATGGGCAAAAATTGACGATACTTTTTGAAGAAATTCTTAAGAAACCCAAAAGGATTCTTCACGTTCGTATTGATAATCCAGAAGAAAAAAAAGTAGATAAAATCTTAGCTGGTCTTAATAATCAGTATAACCCGGATGCGGCTATCGTTTGCAATGTGGGAGAGGAATGTTACCTTAACTGTTCAAAAAAAAACTACATTTGTTTGTCCGAATATACTTACAGTGGGACCGAGACTCTACGCTATAAATATGCCCAAGGGTTACCTCCGATCGATCAAATTGATGATGATGAATTTACTGAAGCCATCACTAGAACGGTGAAGTATGCTACTTGGATACGTTTTTATGATAAGCAGATTGGGCAGGGTGGAAATCTTAAAGGGTGGTTTGACACACTCGATTTAATTTTGGATATTTGGAAAAATGAAGGTTGTTTTTATGGCAACCCGAATGCTTTTATTCAAATAATTACAACAGAAAAGCATGGATTAGATAAGGCAGGAAGTGATCAAATCAGAACAAATTATGTTAAAGATAATTTTGTTGTAGCCAAAAAGGTTCATAACAATCTTATTGCTCCTCTAAGCCGAAAGTATAATAAGGTCTCTTTAATAGTAAAAAAATTTGATTCAAGAAATATCTTTCATCCAAGACACTTGCAAACACAAAATGCAATAGTTCAATCAGACAGAGGCTTTGATCTTATCAAGGAAGATAAAACTCGAAAGCGATCCATCATGAAACTTGATTATCCTGCAAGTTTACACCTTCAGGAGTGTAGAGGATTGCCAGATGCAGAATGGTGGGCAAAATTGCAAAACTACTCTGCTAAAGATTGGGATAAAGTTAATCCTGAAATTGTATAATATATTGCTCTTTTTAGTGTTTATAAAGGTGTCTCTGAGTTAAGAGCTTAAAATAAGCTCTTTTTTGTCTAGGATTTACAGCCCACTACATCCTCCTTGCGAGGTCATTTTAAAATACAACTTCCACCTAAACAAGAAATCAAAATTCAGGGGGAAGCGCGCTAATAATATCACCCACAGCTCCCACAGATTCCTGAACTAAAGTTTCCATGCGGCTATTCTGGCTCCATGGAAATTTTCAGCGTCATGGCATCCATGTCACTCATCGACATGATCACGGCACCGCTTAGAAGCATCGGTGCGCAGATGAATGTCACCAACAAGGCAGCGGCATCGCTTAGTAGCGGTGCTCTTGCGTTGGCGAAGTCGCTGTTGCCCATTGCGCTTGCCGCCGGGATTTTGCTTGCGGCCCTTGCGCCGTGTGTCTCCACGGCTGCCGACTTTGAGGCGGCCATGGCGAACGTGGGCGCGGTGTCCCGTGCCACACCAGTTGAGATGCGTGAGCTTTCCGGCGCGGCCCGAGAGCTGGGAGCGACCACCGCCTGGTCAGCCATGCAGGTGGCCGAGGGGCAGAAGTACCTCGCCATGGCCGGTTTCTCTGTCCGTGAAAATATAGCCGCGCTGCCTGCCGTGTTGAACATGGCAAGCGCAGGGACCACCGAGCTGGGCCGCGCCGCCGACATTTCTTCCGATATCCTTTCCGCCTTCAATATGGAGGCAGCACAAATGCCACGTGTCGCGGACACGTTGACCGCCGCATTCACGACCTCGAATACCTCGCTTGAATTACTCGGCGAAACCATGAAATACGTGGCTCCTGTCGCAGAAAAGGCCGGGGTGTCCCTTGAAGGGACCGCCGCCATGGCCGGGTTACTCGGTAACGTGGGCATCAAGGGATCACAGGCCGGTACCGCGCTCCGGGCCATGCTCAACGGGCTGGCCGCGCCGTCTTCCGAGGCAGCGAAATCCATTGCCGCGCTCGGCATTACCACCACGGATGCCATGGGCAACCTGCGCAATCCCATCACCATTCTCGGCGATATGGCAAAGGCCACCGAATCCATGGGCAGCGCACAGAAAATGGCCTTCACAAAAACCGTTTTCGGCACCGAGGCCATGAGCGCGGTGCTGGCCCTGTTCGATCAAGCCGGAGCGGGTGGCATCACCGAATATGCCAAGCAACTTTCTGCCGCCGGAACCGCTGCCGAAGTCGCCGCCCGTCAAAACGACAATCTGGCCGGTGACCAAAAGGCCCTCGGCAGTGCTTTCGAGTCACTACAAATCACCATTGGTTCGCTTTTCCTGCCAGCCATGCGCGGATTGGCACACGCCACCACATGGGTGGTCCGTGGCCTTGACGTGCTGGCCGGAAGTCCTGTGGGCAAGTTCCTGCTGACAACCGCCGCCGTCCTCGGTGTGACGGTCATTGCAGTGACCCTTATGTCGGGAGCAGTGTGGGCCGGAACCGCTGCATGGGCGGCCTTCAATCTCGTGATTCTCGCCAATCCCATCGGCATCATCGTCCTTGCGATCGTCGGACTCGTGACCGCGCTCATCGCCCTGTACAACCACTGCGACACGGCCCGTGAACTCATGGACAACTTTGCCACCGGTGTTTCAATGGCGTGGAAAAACATCAAGGGCATAGCCTCGGCGATCGGGGACTTCTTCTCCATCCTTTCCGGCGTGGGCGTCATGGGTGTATTCGCTTATTATTTCACTGATATTTACAACGCTGCCGGTGATCTTTGGGACCGACTGACATCCCTGTTCGATTTCGACCTGACCGAATCCGGGCGCAAACTTTTCATGACGCTGGCCAACGGTATCAAATCCGTCATCACCGCGCCGTATGATCTGGTCAAGGCGGGATTGTCCAAGGTCCGACAGCTCCTTCCGTTTTCCGATGCACACGAAGGGCCGCTTTCCGCGCTGACTCTTTCCGGCACCAGGATCATGGACACCCTCGGCTCCGGCATCCGTGCCGCTGCCCCGAATCTGCACGCCACCGCATCCACAGCCTTGGCAGGCGTGGCCGTGGCCGCGAATCTTGCGGTCGCGCCGCCTGCCCCTTCCTCCCCTCCGACTCTGGCCCCGATTCCGGCGCACGCCACCGCGCCGGATCGGGCCACGACCCGGCAGGCTGGCAACACCATCACCATCCAGCACCTCACTGTGCAACTGCCTGACGTGCAGGACGCGGACGGCTTCATGACGGCGTTGCAGGAACTCGTTGCCCAGCATGACGGCTCCGGCGAACCAGAAGGAGACGCATAATGGACGGCATGTTGACCTTTGAACACGGCGAAGTACGGCTCGGTTCACAGACCGTTCCCGGCATTCTCAAAAGTATGCGCGTGCGTGGTGCTGTCGTCTTTGACGAGGCTGAACCGGACGGCATGTCCGGCAAAACCAAAACCCCCAAAGGCTGGGACGACTGCGCAATCACTTTGACCATAGACTTGCTCACCGACGACCGCGCCACTTGCTACGATCGGCTGGCAAAACTGAACGCACTTTTTAAGGGATATGATAACGGCGCAAATCCCCGCGTCTTGGACGTGGCAAACCCGCATATCTCGGCTCGCGGCATTGAACGCGTGGTCTTTGCCGGTCTGGATTCCACTGAATCGAATCAGGACGACGTGGTTATGGCCAGTCTCCGTTTCACCGAACATCGGCCCACCATAATCAGGGCAGAAAAGCGTGTCGGCACACTGGCCGTGAAAGTGGGAATAGGTCCCGGCCTTGATATTTCAATCGGGGAGCGTTCACGATGATTTCCGGCATCCGTTTGCATATAGAAATAGGCGACACCATCATCGAACGGTGTCCGCGTCTGGAGATCATCTCGACCCGACACCGCCCCCTTGATCTGGCGCATATCCATGTCCCGGACCCGACCGGCGAGGTCGAAAACCTCTTCACCTATGGCGACCAGGTACGCATCGAGTACGGCTATCGCGGCGGCGAATCCGCCGTGTGGCAGGGAACCCTGCGCGCAACCGAGCGCTTGTCCCGCGATCAAGTCTGTCTGACCGCCGACAGCTTGGCACTCCCGCTCGTCAGCACACACGTCACCGAATGTTACACCGACGATTTCAGCCGGTTCATGGTCAAGGACATCATCAAACATGCAGACATGCCCATTGGCCGTATCGACATCCCCAACGAACCGTTGGCGCGTTTGCCCATTTCCACGCTCCCCATCTGGCAGGCCGTCCTTCAGGTGCTTCACACCGTGCGACTGGCCTACGGTCACGACATCAGCCGGATCGCGCTTTGGCTTGGAGCCGAAGGCGTGAACCTCGGCGACTTCGACGAACCCGGCGATGTGCCGGTTATAGCGACCGGAGAGAACCTGATTCGCCACTTGACCGCCACAAAAAAGAACGGCCTCCACTCGGTGGAAACCGTCCTGCTTCCGGGCCTGTCGCATTCCCGGTTATTTCATCTAATGGATTCTCGTCTCGGCGTTGACCGAGAACTTCGCGCCTTGCACGTCAAGCACGCCATTACGCCTAACAGCGTGCGAACCTTCATCAAATACGGGAGGGAAAGATGATGTTACTTTTGACTATATCCAGTAATTTCAATTTTCTTATTGCCGTCCTGAAGCCTCTCTTCTTCATTTGGACCACAAATTCTAGCTTTTTCTATTATCAACGGTTCCGCATCAGTGCGTATTTCAATTGTTGTATTTCCTGCTATCGGCAAAGTGTCCGCAGTAACCGTTTCTTCTTTTGCCAAAGAGAAAGCAACATCCATGTTTGGCAATTCCTCATCACTAAGAGAACTAAGCTCCCCCCGTTCAAATTCTTTTTTTACATGCAAAGACTCTGCATCAATCAAATACTCACTGCCATCTTCCAAAATCAACTTAGCATTGCTCATTATGATAACTCCTTGAGTGTTTTATATGTCTAACTCAAACTTATTACGCCTCATTCAACGCGCTGTCGAAATCGCCATGCCCAACCTCCGCACCTACTACCGCGTGGTGCGCAAGGCCCGGATCGTCGCCACATATCCTGCCGAGGGTGGTCGCTACTGGGCAGACGTGCAGCCGCTTCGCAATGACGAATCCGTAGCCGAAAAAGAGCCGGTCATTCCGCGTGTGGAAATTCCCATCATGTGGGCCGGACCGAATCGCGGCGTGGTCTGTCCGCCGTTGGTCGATTCGCTCTGTGACCTTGAATATTACGATGGCGACCCGAACTTCCCACGTATCTCGAATTTCCGCTGGACCGGCAACGGCGCACCCGCCTGCGAGGTCGGTGCCTACGTTATCCAGCACAGCGACGGCACGTTCATCAAGATCGACGCCGAGAAAAACATGATCCAAGTCACCCCGGCCAACAGCACGGTCAAGATCGGCGACAGCAAAACCGAAACCATCGGCACCGTCTGGACCCTCAAATGCCCGCTCATCATCCAGCAGGGCAATGTCCAGTCCTCTGGTCCCGGTGGTCAAATCGGCAACGTCACCTGCAAGGCGAACACCCAGCAGGAAGGCAGTTATCAATTGGCCGGTCCCATGATCTGCACGCGCCTCACGGTGCTGGACGACGTGGACATCGGCGGCGACATGAACATCACCGGCAACAGCAACGCCGGAAGCCGGAGCGGGGGGACGATATGACGTTAGCAGGCCTTATCCAAAACTTCGCCAAGCGTCTTAATAACGATCATCGGATCACTAACGGCTTTCTCAATCAATTTGTCTATAATTTTTTTCAATACGCTCCCGGAAGCATTTTTCATCATTTTGACAACAGTTGTTTTCTTTTCTTCAGGGATATCGGCCTGAAGAACTTTTGCTTCAATCAAAGACCGAATGTTTTCAGTATCAAATTTGACGGTCACAGTATTGAGGATAGCGGAAAGGCCGCCGTCGTCTTCAATAAAATCAATTCCTCGGGCGGAGATAATGGAGTCAGGAACAATTTGTCCTGGGTATTCCAGCTTAATATGGATCAATCCATGCTCTTCAAGATATTGCATATTCGCCATCAGCTTATGCGGAGGCTTGTCAACAACATCTTTTTTTATGGCTCCGCCAGCATCTGTATCATAGCTGAAAAGAATTCTATTTTTCTTCGTATAAAACTCTTCAAGATTTTTCTCGGTCATACCAAGTTCATCATCTGGATAAAACGTATAATAAAGCTTCAAAACTGCTTTCCAGTTCAAAGAATTGGGATAAACGGCATAACTTTCTTTCAAAAGATCTTTTTGAAACACGCGATCCAAAACGCCCCCCTTTTTTATCATGACTGACATCTTCGCCCAAGACATAGCCCTCGACGAAACCATGCAGGCCCGTGTGGCCGCTAATGGTGAGCTGGTGCTCACTGACGGACCCGCCACCGGCGTGCAGGATATTAAACTCAGGCTCTCCACATATCTTAGTTCTCTGTTTTATGACAAGGATTTCGGTTCCCTACTGCCGAACTGGGTTATGGACGACAACAGCGAGACCGCCCGTATCGGCTTTGGAGCCGAGGTTAAACGGAGATTGCATGAAGACCCACGCGTCCAGCCCGGTTCCGCGTCCTGTTCGATCACGCATTGGGATGAACTCTCCATCCGAGCCGATGCTTCGTTCCGTTTCATTACCGAGGACCACGCCCGCAATCTCGTGATCGAAACCGACCGCTCCAAAAAGGAAATGGTGATCAAGGATGCCGACCCCGCAGTTATCTAAAACCCTCGACGAGGTGCGCTCCATGGTCTTTGGCCATGTCGAAGACGTGCAAGAGGAATACGCCGCCAAAGGCTGGCTTCCCACGCGGTTGAATCTCAACAAGGGCGTGGTGCGTGGCTTGCTGGAAATCTATTGCTGGGGACTCTATCAGCTCTACCAACTCCTCGCCGCCGTGTTCATTCAGGCCGCACCCAAAGAGGCCACGGACGACGAATGGATGGAATGGCACGCCGAACAGGTGGAGGCACCGAGGAAGCAATGGACCAAGACCAAGGGGCGTGTCCGATTTGCCCGCGTTTCCACCTCAGGCAACGTACCAATTGCCAAGGGGAAAATCGTCCGCACCAAACCGGACGGCACCGGCAACGTCTACCGCTATGTTACCACCGAAAAGGCAGTCATTGCGGACGGTCAAAACGAAGTGTCCATTCCGGTTGAATCCGAAGAATACGGAGCAGCCTCGAATGCGTCCGCCGGTCAGATCACCGAGCTTGTTACAGCCGTTCCCGGCGTGGACGTTGTGGGCAACTCTGCCGACTGGCTTGTCAGCGAAGGCGCGGACCTCGAACCGCTTGACCGACTCCGCGAGCGGTATGTCCTGCGCTGGAACGGCAACAACGGCATGACGAAACACGCCTATGCTTCATGGGCTCTCGGCGTCACGGGCGTAGTCGCGGTCAAGGTGCTGGATCAGCATCCACGCGGCCAGGGCACGGTCGACGTCATCGTCAAAGGCGCGGCAGGCATCCCCACCGACAACCTGCTTGAACAGGTTCGCCA
Organism: Pseudodesulfovibrio sp. JC047; assembly: GCF_010468615.1. Lineage (NCBI taxonomy): Bacteria > Pseudomonadati > Thermodesulfobacteriota > Desulfovibrionia > Desulfovibrionales > Desulfovibrionaceae > Pseudodesulfovibrio > Pseudodesulfovibrio sp. JC047. The sequence continues at coordinate 26,553 of NZ_WUEH01000003.1, forward strand.
CGCCGTTGCTACCGGCGCACTTCCCGACGATGTGCAATCCGGTCCACCCGTCAACGATGATTGGCAGGTTCGTGGTCCTGCTCCTGTTCCCCTGACCATTTCCGGCGAATTGGTCCTTGCCCCCGGCACCCACACCGAGACAGCCAAGGACGAAGCCGAGCAACGTATCCGCGCCATGTTCACGGACCCATCCACCGTACCGGGAGTGGCTCCACTTCAGATCGGGGAAGACGTTCCGCTCGACCGCCTGACCGGCGTGGTCATGGCAGCGCGTGGCGTCAAAAAGGTCAATTGGACGTCTCCAACAAATGATCAGGCCGTGCCGGTTGACGGCCTTGCCGTGCTCGGTTCCCTCACGTTGACCACAACCGAGGCGACGGAGGCGTAATGTCCATTTTCAAGGAGTACTTTTTCAAGACCCTGCGTTGGCCGCTCATCCACCGCGCCGGTCCACTGGCCGTGATCGTGGAAGGCCTCGCCAGAAGCATGGACGAAGTTCGCCGAGACATCATCTGGCTTCGCAATCAGTTCAATCCATGGACCTGCGACGAGACCATGATTGCCGCCCACGCCGAAAGCCGTGGCATCATCAGGCACCCCTCGGAATCCGAGACGAAATACAAGGACCGCTGCATCCGCGCCTTTGCATGGCACCGGCTCGGCGGCGGGCAAATGGGCATGCCGCGCATCCTGGACCATTTCGGCTACCCGGACACAAAAATGCTCAACGTCCGCACAGAAGACCCTGACCGCTGGGCAGAATTCAAAGCACGAATCCCGGCACTCGAAGGCATGAACAGCGAGGACTACCAGCGCATCGGCTGGATCGCAGGTGAAACCAAGCCCGCCCGGTCCAAATTGGCAGGCATACAGGCAACCAGTAACGTCCCGGTGACCATCTCCGCAGGTGGCACAACCATTTCCATCGTCCGCATCCGGTTGCTCCCGGAACGAGTAACGGCAATACACATCATCACCAATGTGCATGGCGGCGGTTATACCCACACCGTTGCCCGCACTCACGCATAAGGAGGAAGAATGTCTCTGATTCTCACGAAAGCCGGACTCAACGCTTACGCGCAGGCAGAAGTCACCGGCACCAAATTGCAGGCAACGCATATGGCCACGGGCGATGGCAATGGGCAGTCCGTTTCTCACACGTCGCAATCAACAGAACTCGCTCATGAAACATGGCGCGGAAGTTTGCAAAGAATCGAAATCACGGCATCCGGCGAAGTCGAATTCGAAGGTCACGTCCCCCTCACCGTGGGCGGCTGGTACATCCGCGAAGTCGCGATCTACGCGGGCGAAGTCCTGTTGGCGATCGGCAGCCATCCCGAGGTATGGAAACCGGACCCGGAAGCCCCGGAAAAAGTCGAGTTGGTCATCACCGCGCCGGTCAAATTTGACAACGCGGCCATCATCAATCTGACCGTGGACACGACCAAGGTGCTGGCCAGTCAGGAAATGGTGGTTGGCACGGTTGCGCAACATAATGAGGACAACAATGCCCACGCCGGAGCATTGTCCACGTTAAAGGATCATCCCGCTGATCCAAACGCTCACGAGTTGCTGTTTCAAGCGATGGCGCAGGCTATCGCCAATCATACCAGTGCCGAGGATGCTCACGCCGCTTTATTTCAGGCTATTATCAACCAGCTTCCGGGCAATGCCTCGACAACGGGCAAAGGGCTTGTTGAGCTGGCGACTCTTACTGAAACCCTTGCGGGGACAGACGCCGCGCGAGCTGTCAGCCCAAAGGGGTTAGCTGCGGCCTTGGCAGGCAAGGCCGCAATCAACCACAGTCATGATATCGCCCCTCTCCGGCAGGCGATCATTGCCTGTTCGACAGATGTGAACGGCCTCCCCAATTTCCTCACAATCAATGGTGATGGAGTGACAGTCCAGGCCGCTGCTGATCCGTTGGTGCTGTCAATTGCTGATGGCGAAAAGGATTATGTTGAGCGCATCAACACGGACAGACTCATCCCTTCAAACAATTTGGGCGAAGGTGACAATTATATCTATGCCGAACGAGCCGAAGATGGCTCGGTGATACTTGGAACGACGCAAGATCGGCCTGTCTACAATACGACAGGTTTGGCCGAAACACTGGATCTTTTTGCTCCCGCCAATGGCTATGTTTGGCCGGGGGTAGGAATAATTTCTGCCAGCACAGAATGGGACAATAACAATGGGGCGTGGAAGGCCTTTTCCCAAAGATGGTATTCTGCGAATTATGATGATTGGTCAGCAACAGCCAAATCTGGAACGCTTAAGGTCGTTTTCGATAAGACTCGCAAACTGACGGGCTACGCCATTATCGGCACTCCTTTGACCTACACATCACGAAAAGAACCAAAAACGTGGAATTTTAAAGTTGGAACAGGGGATACACCTGACACGGTTGTTGATTCTCAGACAGATCAAACAGGTTGGACAGCTGGCGAGCGCAGGAATTTTATGTTTGCTTCTCCGGTTGATGCCAAATCCTTTGAGATAGACGTTACCGCTTGTAACGGTACGAACTTGATGATTGCTGAATTGATCCCCATTTTTGAACCTGACTGGTCATTTGACCCTACTCTCTACAAAGGCACTTCTCAACGCATCTATTTAGGAAAAGCCGTTGTATCTGGCGGTACCATGATTGAGGTGTATCCCTATGCTCCTGGAATCTATGCAGTGCGCGATGTCAACGGTGGGGCAAATATTACAACAAATTCGAGGTATGTTGAGCTGAATCCATTTGGGCAAGGGGTTCCTGCAAATGTTGTGGCGGAAATCTACCATAATGGAGTGTGGGCCAATACTTCCTTTTCGCAGACTACTAAAGGATATGGTACTTTTGCCAGTACCGTTAGAGGTGCGGTGGTTGTTCAAACCGGAGATGGTGCCGTCTCTACTGTAAGCAATAAAGCTGGTGGCGGCCATGGTAGTAATGACACAGCTTGTTTCGCACTTTGCCGCATAACAATTGGGAGGACTTTTTAATGGATATTTACGGTAAGATCGACGGCTCTCTCCAACAAATCGGCGGCAAGCACCCCGGCAAGGGCTGGGTGAAAATGACCGAACAACGTCCACAGAGCGACATGATTGCCCAAGCGGATGGTACATGGGTGCTCCCTGTTTCGACAGCGAATGAACAGCGTGCCGTCCGTGACGCCAAAATAGAGAATGTGCGTTGGCGCATCGAGCGTCATCAATCGGAAACACGGCTTGGACTGATTCCCACCGAATCTATCGCTCCTTTGGACGCATATATACAGGCCCTCCGGGATGTGCCTCAGCAGCCTGGCTTCCCCGAGGCCGTGGAGTGGCCGGACGAACCCTCAGAGTAATTTCTTAAGTTCTTTGACAATCGAATAGGCCAAGAAAAGACACAGACCCGCCGGACGAATCCGACGGGCCGTTCTCAAGAGGAACAGGCAGGGGCCTTGAACCGCCCCTACCGGCGCGATGTACCACCACCGCACCACGGCCCCACGGATGGCAGCAACCATTCCGCAAAGTATCCGCTATTCCATGTACCTGTACAGGCACAAAGGAAATAGCAGGAGACCGGGGCAATCGTAAAGATAGTGAAAGATGAAAAATGAAATTCGTTGTGGCAATTGCAACCGCCTGCTCGCCAAAGGGCAGGCGGTTAACCTTCAAATCAAGTGTCCCCGTTGCGGAACACTGAATCACCTGAAAGCCACGAGCATCAACATAGAAAGCCAACGAGCCTCCACCGAGGACTCACATGAAGATTCAGATTGGAAATGCCACGATGTGTCAGGGCGAAGCTCTGGCAACCCTGAAAACGCTGGATGATTGCAGCGTCGATGCCGTCTTGACAGATCCGCCGTATTGCACAGGCGGCTTGACAGTCGGCCAACGGCAACAAGCTCCATCAAAGAAGTACCAAAGCTCAGCCGCACAAAAGAAGTTCGCAGACTTCCCCGGCGACAACCGGGACCAGCGGTCATTCATCACATGGGCCACGCTTTGGCTGTCCGAAGCCTACCGCGTCGCCAAACCCGGTGCGCCCATCATGATGTTCACCGACTGGCGACAACTCCCGGCCATGACCGACGCCTTGCAAGCCGGAGGCTGGCTCTGGCGTAATATAGTGATATGGGACAAGCCGACAGCCCGCCCCAGCAAGGGAGAATTCAAGAAACAATGCGAGTTCGTCCTCGTCGGCAGCAAAGGCAAACTGGCCCCGGCAACCGACCGATGCCTTCCCGGCGTCTTCCGTCACTCCATAGTTAGCGGCACCAAACGCAAACACCTGACCGAAAAACCGGTCCCGCTTCTTCGTGACCTCCTCCAGATCACCCCGGAAGGCGGCACCATCCTCGACCCCTTCGCAGGCTCCGCCACCACGGCCCAAGCCTGCCTCGAAACGGGCCGACACTTCATAGGCATGGAACTCTCCAACACCTACTTTGAAGTAGCCTGCACCCGCCTCAAAGACCTAGCAGGCTGGACCATCTAACTCAAACCTTCAACACGCACGCGTAGCAGAGGGTGTGCCAAACAAGAAAATGGGCCGTGCAACTTTCTCAAGTTGGGTGGCCCATTTTCTCAAGTTGAGTGATAGCTTACAACACTACAAAAACACAAAAAAAATCCAAATAGGACATATTGGGGACACGGAACCGTTTTCCAGCCCCAAACAAAAGAAAAAGGACTTCAAGTAATCACTTGAAGTCCTTAACTTTCTTGTGGTGGAGCTGGAGGGAATCGAACCCACGACCTCTTGAATGCCATTCAAGCGCTCTCCCAACTGAGCTACAGCCCCACGCTGTTGGGACTGCCAATTTGCTCAAAGTGTCGTTCATTGTCAACAAAGAATTTAAATTATTTGCAATAAACCAGACCAAATGCATATTCCTCCATATAAACAAGGTATTGGACAGCCTTGCAAGCCTGAATTATTGTGAAAGCATACACCGAAAAAACACAGGATAGACCATGTACCGCTACGCCGACAACAAAGACCTGGATATGCTCGCTTTGCAAGAACTCTTCCTTGCGCTGGACTGGGACTCGGGCAACCACCCAGAGCAGTTGACTCAGGCCATTCAGTCTTCCACCTCCGTTTTTACCGCCTGGGATGGCGAAAAACTCGTCGGACTCGTCAACGTGTTGTCCGATGGGCACATGGCCGCATATATACACTATATGCTCGTTCACCCAGCGTATCAGGGACACGGCATTGGGAAACACCTCATGGACACCGTCGCGGAGAAATACGCCGACGTTCCCCACAAAGTCCTGGTCGCCTACGGTGAGGCCATCGGATTTTATGAGCAATGTGGCTATCACTGCGCTGAAGGAACTGCTCCCATGTTCATGACCTCACTCAAAATCTAACCATCAGCACAAACCACTGGCCTTCAATCCCCTATTCGCCTGGGGAATAAAGGCCGCAATCAGCCCCAATAGATGCGGCACAATACTTTTGAATACTTGAATATTTATTCTAAATATTCCTGCTGATTCATCACGTCTTCATTCACAAGCCCCTGCACTTGCCCCACGGATTCACACCGTTTCCGAGACCCCACTCCCGCTTTGATAAAAATCATTCCCAGAATCATCCACCCCTGACAAAATACGCAAGAATCGACCGCTATCAGAAGCTCGATACTCAACGTCTGACCCGATACATCACAAGTCGACTTTCTTTTGAAAAAAAACTGAGTTCTGCCGCTCTCGTTTTTTTATGGTGATATATGAGACTGTTATTTTATACCTCTCTCAGGGGATAATTCATGTCTAGACAAATTATTTTCTAACATACACCTGTTTAAAACTTTAACTTAAGTCTTGTAAAAGACAATAATCGTCTTTTTTATATTCCGCTGTACGCCGGGCCTTTCGAGGGTGTTCTTCTTATTTATCCACACTGTAAGTCATTGGTTTCACGCTTCTTTACTTTATTGACTATAAACTGTTTCATCGTTATATAATAAAGTAACTAGATAGATTTTTTTTTATCGCTGCATAGATCAATTTTAGGAGGACATCATGGCTGATTCCACGACCCAAATGCTTCAGGTTTCACTCCCTGGCGCAGGACAGACCCAGACGTATCAGCTGACACCTGATACCCCGGTCAGATTCGACTTCGACATTGCCGAAGCCGTCTTTACCGGCAACAATGGCAACCTTGAAATCGCCCTTGAGGGCGGTGGAACGGTCATCCTCCAAGATTACCAATCGCTTGCAGATGCCGGTTCTCTACCAACCTTCGAAATGATGGATGGCGAACAAGTGGCTGGCGATGTCTACCTCTTTGCATTCTCCGAAACGGCTGATGGCGAAGAGACAGAGCTTGAGACAGCAGCCGACGGAGCAACGGGCGGCTCAGGGGCCGGACAATACTCTGATGACCCAGGCCAGCTCGGTGACGGCCTTGACGCGCTCGGCGGTCAGGGTGAAGTCTATGCTCAAACTTCACTGGATGAACTGCCCGGCGTCGATGAAAACACCCTCCCCGTAACCAATGACGATTTCGATGACATTACCGAAACCGGCGATGTGGATTTCGATCCGGCCTCGCACGTCTTGCGTCCTGGAGACGAAGGATATGCCGGAGCCGAATCAGAGGGCGACTTTTTCGCAATTGGAACGGAAGGCGACGGCTTTGTCCTGGACATCCCTGACGATGGAAATCCTGGCGAAGGGACCATCAACGGCAATCTCATTGCCAACGATTTCGATGCCGACCCTGCCAATCCCAATGAATCGCTGCGCATGAATACCATTGACTACGATGGTGTTGATTCCGCTGGAGAAAATCCAGGTCCGGTCGAAATTCCACCAGAAGGTCAGACTGTCGAAGGATTGTACGGGACACTGTTCATCGAACCGACAGGTGAGTATACATATACCTTAAATGAAGAACTGGCTGACCGGCTTGAAGAAGGCGAGACCTTCGAAGAAGTCTTTGACTACAATATTGTCGATCCGATTGGCGGCGTCAGCAACACCTCCCAACTGACTGTCACGGTCTTTGGTAGCAATGACGCTCCGTATGCTGTTGCCGATACCAATATCGAAGCCATTGAGCAGGGCGATTCCACTGGGTACCAATACCCGGATGGCTATCCCGTCTCCGGCGAAGAAGATGAAGGCTCGGCAGCTCAGATGGTGCTTGAACCCGGCAGTGATCTGGTTGATCCCACGCCCGGTGTTGAAGGATACGGCACGGAAATTCTGACCGGTGAAGACGACGAGGCACTCCAGCTTGACCTGTCTGCTGTCTTCACCAATGGACTGAATTTCTATGGCACCAACTATGACGCAGCGACAGACATCTACGTTTCCACCAATGGGTTGATCTCCTTTGGTCATGAAAACACCTCCTATCTCGCGGATGGCATTGCCGACTACACCGATGGTCCGCTCATTGCCATTCAATATGATGATTTCAGTCTCGATCCCAGTGACACCGGCTTCCTTGAAGGCGGAAAGATGTACTCGCACGTCGATACGGAAAACGGCATCGTCACGATCACCTGGGAAGGCGTTGGTTCATATGACACCCCGGACATCAGCCAGGGTGAAACCGGCAACTTCGTTCAAATCAGACTGCACGACCTCGGCAACGGGGATTTCGGCATAGAATACCGCTATGACGATGTGACCTGGCAAAGTGGGTATGACGATAGTGATCCCACGGCTGGCTGGACAGCTGGCGACGGCTCCCATTTCGGTCTGGTCATGGGGTCCGGCACTGGCGATTTCGTCAACGTGGAAGATACCTCCAATGTCGGCCAAAGCGGCGTGTATGCCTGGGAAGTCCGTGACGGACAGATCGGTGCGGAACTGCACGACTACACCGTGGCAGTTGGTGCGACCGGCAACGTGCTGATCAATGATTCCGATGTGGATGACAATGATCTGGTCAACGAGCCCGGCGAAGAAACCGACCTCTTTGTGATGGGTCTCTATGCCCACTTCCTTGAAAGCGACAATCAGATCGATTTCCCGCTTGTGGAAGACACCTTCGACGGCGAAATTGATCCCAATATCGACCCGACGGCCCAGACGACCTTCACGGTTCAGGGACAGTACGGTTCCCTGACCGTCAACGCTGACGGGACGTATATTTATACACTGGATAACGACGCTGAAAACACTGATCTGGAAGGTCTCAATTACGAGAACCCCGGGACCGATCAATTCACCTATGCCGTGATGGATGATTCAGGGGCCATGCACTATGCCAACCTGACTTTCACGGTCAATGGGGCCAACGATGCGCCCGTGGCGTATTCCGATGCCAATGCGGTGCAGGAATTCGGTGACAGATTCACCCTGCCCGGCTCCGAGAGCGAACCATACACCGATACAGTGTCCGGCAATGTCATTGCTGGTGACGCAGAAGGCGGCGTCGCTGACACCGATGCGGACGACACGGCCATTTTCGTCTCTCGCGTCTACACCAAGGGCGAAGGCGATTCAGTCACCGAAGAACATGATGTCTACAACGACACCGACACCTCGGACGGTACGGCGGCGCAGGAAGTCATCCTTCAGGGATTGTACGGCACGCTGACCATCAGCGCGGACGGTTCATACGAATATGTCGTGGATAATGAAAATCCCGAGGTGGACGCCCTCAATTATGATGGCACCCTCACGGACACCTTCTATTATACCGCGCGCAATACCTATGAAGATGGCGTGGAGTCCAATGAAGTCACGTTGACCATCACGGTCAACGGCAACAACGACGCACCCGTGGCATTCAATGACACGGCGGCTGTCGAAGAACTCGGCGGCGTGCATCTGTTCCCCGATGAAGCCGAACCGTATTCCGACACGGTTTCCGGCAACATCATCATGGGCGACATGGTCGGCGGCACCCCGGATACCGATGTCGATGATATCGACGCTGTTTTCGAACCCGGTCAGACACCGCAGGGCATCTTTGTCTCGCATGTCTCCACCAGAAACGGCGCAGAAGGGGCGGTCGATCAGGACGTTGATGTCTATAACGACACCGATACCTCGGACGGTACGGCAGCGCAGGAAGTCATTCTTCAGGGGCTGTACGGAACACTGACCATCCAGCATGACGGCTCATACGAATACGTGGTGAACAACGAAAATCCCGATGTGGAAGCCCTCAATTATGACGGCACCCTCACGGACACATTCTATTACACCGCGCGCAACACCTATGAAGATGGCGTGGAGTCCAACGAAGCCACACTGACCATCACGGTCAACGGCAACAACGACGCACCCGTGGCATTCAATGACACGGCGGCTGTCGAGGAACTCGGCGGCGTGCATCTGCTCCCCGACGAAGCCGAACCGTATTCCGACACGGTTTCCGGCAACATCATCATGGGCGACATGGTCGGCGGCACCCCGGATACGGATGTCGATGATATCGACGCTGTTTTCGAACCCGGCCAGACACCGCAGGGCATCTTTGTCTCGCATGTCTCCACCAGAAACGGTGCAGAAGGGGCGGTCGATCAGGACGTTGATGTCTATAACGACACCGATACCTCGGACGGTACGGCAGCGCAGGAAGTCATTCTTCAGGGGCTGTACGGAACACTGACCATCCAGCATGACGGCTCATACGAATACGTGGTGAACAACGAAAATCCCGATGTGGAAGCCCTCAATTATGACGGCACCCTCACGGACACATTCTATTACACCGCGCGCAACACCTATGAAGATGGCGTGGAGTCCAACGAAGCCACGCTGACCATCACGGTCAACGGCAACAACGACGCGCCCGTGGCCTATAACGACGCCAATTCCATCATCGAATACGGTGCGTCCCAGCTCAATGACGGCATTGACATGCTGGCCGCAAGTACCATTACCGGCAATGTCGTTGGCGGCGATGCGTTCGGCGGTGTGGCCGACACGGACGTGGATGACACCCAGATATTCGTCTCCGACATCTCCACCAAGGATGATGGCGGAAGCGTGCTGGAAACGATCAACGTGTACGACGACACTGACACCTCGGACGGGACCTCGGCACAGCAGGTGGTCATTGACGGTGAATACGGCACCCTGACCATCCAGGCCGACGGCAGTTACACTTACGTCCTTGATAATGACAATGACGCAGTGGACGCGCTGAATGTGGATGACAGTGTCACGGAAACATTCTACTACACCGCACGCAACAGCTACGGTGACTCCGTTGAAAGCAACGAGGCCGAACTCAACATCACCATCTTCGGCAACAACGACAATCCCACCGTTCGCATCACGCGGCCCAACCGGCCTGACGGTGAGTTTGTTGAAGACGGTGCCCACGAAATCGGCTCCGGTGCCGTGGACATCCTCGGCAGACACGGAGTGCAGCTCTCCGACGTGGACAACATCGGGGCGGAACTCTCTGTCACCGTGACACAGGATGTCCGGTTCGACGGCGACGTGCTCGGCTTTGATGTCCTGCGCGCCAACGGAAACCCCCATCCGCGTATCCAGACCATTGACGGCGACGACTCCGACGGCATCACGGTCTTCCAGTTCAGGGGTGTGCTTGTCACCATCGACAACAACACCGGATCGGTCGTCATGGAAGCGGCCGACGGACGCACGCCCGGATTCAATCAATTCGAACGCGCCATGCAGCGGATCACGTTTGAAATAGACAGCGAAGACGACACCCCGAACACCACGGATCGCGACTTCACGGTCACGGTCAGGGACGACAACTCGAACCCGACTGATCCATACGACATCGATGGTCAGGGCACCATGAGCGACGAAGGCGAGGCCTCCACGACCTTCACCCTGCATGTGATTGCGGCCAACGATACACCAGTCGCCGAAGACGACGGCATCTTCCAGGTCACCGAACTGAGTGACGTGACCGATGGAAGCAGCAGCCATCTCTTTGACGGATTGCTTCCCGCCATTCTGGGCGATCTCTCGGACTTCGAACCGGGTGACCTGCCCTCCAACGTGTCCGCAGGAAACGTTCTGGATAACGATTGGGACCCGGACCAGTTTGCCTATGGTGAAACAGGTGCTCCGGATACCGAAAACAATGCCAACGACCTCACAGACTTGCAGGTTATCGGTCTCTCAGTTGACGGCGATACCTTCCTGCCCGTGGGCGACTCGCTGAGTGACGGCGTTTTCGTCCAGGGTGTTTACGGACGCCTCTACATGGATGACGAAGGCAACTTCCGATACATTGCGGATACTGAAGCGACAAACGCGCTTGCTGAGGGTGTCACCGCCACGGAAAGTTTCACCTATCTGCTTACGGATGGTGACGACTTCCTGTCCACCGACCCCAATGCGTACAATGATCCGGACACGGACACCGCAACAGTGACCTTCCAGGTGACCGGCAGCAATGACATGGCCACCATTATCGCCGAACCTGGCGCGGATCAGGGAACGGTGACAGAAATCCAATGGATTGAAACACCTGTTGACCCCAATGACCCGTCTACCTGGGCCAGTGGCACTGACGCTCCGGATGACTTCACGGACAGCGACGAAACCGTGCTCGACGAGTTCGGCAACATCGTGGTCCAACCGGCTGCCGAAATGTTGGAAACCGGCGGACAGTTGTCCGTGGACGACCCGGATGTCAACCCGACCGATCCGGCGACCTTCACCAACCTGGCTGGCAATCCTGTCCAGATTGATATCGAGGACACCTTCCAGCCGGCCACGGAAAACACGGCCAATGGCGGCACATTCTCCATCAACGAACTTGGCGAATGGACCTATGAAATCGACAACACCCTGTCTGTGGTCCAGGAAATGGATGACGGCGAGTCCTTTACCGAGACCTTTGAGGTCACGTCCTATGACGGCACGGACAGCCACACCATCACCGTGACCGTGGAAGGGTCCAATGACGCGCCCGTCATCACCAGCATCACCGCCCCGATTGCTGACTTCGAAAATGGTTCCGAGGGATGGGAAGTCATCACCTGGACCGGCGTCGAAGACGCACCCGTGACGGAAACAGACGGTATCATGACCGACTTCATGGGGCGTTTCGGCAACCTCTCCGGCACATCGGATGCCTTCAAGGACTTCCCGGTGGCCGATCAGGCCGATTCCGTCACCCTTGAATTCGATCTCTATGAAATCGACTCCTGGGACGGCGAATGGTTCGGCGTCTCGGTCAATGGTGAAACCGCGATGTTCCCACTGCACCACGGTTCTCCTGACGGCCCGATTCCCGGCGGTCCCGCATACGTGACTCCGGGCATCACCCTGACCGTGACTCCGGTCACCCCGGACGGACAGGACCTCGGCTTCCGTGGTTGGTCCGACCAGATTCACCATGTCACCATTACCATTGATGATCCCGGACAGAATCTGTCCGTGGGTTTCCTCAACACCCTGAACCAGAGCGTGATTGACGAGGCCTATGGCATCGACAATATATCCGTGGCCTCCTACGACGCGGACGGTCTGCCCATGTTCTCGGTCATCGAGAACACCCCCGGCGACACGGCTGTCGCACAACTCGGCTCCGAAGATGTGGAAGGACACGCTGTCCATTACGTCATCGATGGAGTCGAACTCGACGGCGTGGCCGTTGACCCGGCCCTGTTCCGCATGGACGGCGACACACTGATCGCGGTCGGCGGCGAAGAAGGGTTCGACTATGAAGACGGTGGCGAATATGTTGTCACGGTTTCACCAGTCGATTCCTCCGGCGCGGTTGGACAGGACGTCCAGATCACCGTGACCGTCGGCAATGTGAATGAAGCGCCCACCGGCGAAGACTTCACCATGACCGTCGGTCTGGAAGGTGCTCCTGTTCCGTTCCTCGGCGAAGACGATGTGGTGTCCGGCGACGATCATGTGACCGACCCGGAAGATCCGTCATACACCGGCCAGGAACTGGATATCATGATCACCGATCTGCCCGACAACGGCCAGCTCGTCTACGGTCCGACACAGACACCGGTCACTCAGGCCGATGTGGACAACGAAACGCAGTTCGACCTCAATCAGCTCTCGTACATCCCGGACGGGGAAGCCATTGACGGCGTTCTCCTCGGTTCCCGGGTCGCGAGTGACGCGGACCTGAGTCGATGGGGGACCGAACAAGGCGATGGATCGTATGAATTGACACTCGACGGCGTGACCGTCACCACCAGTGTGACACGCGACGGCGATCCAGCCGAACTCACCCAATACAACCAGGAAGCCGGCCATATCGGCTTCGGTATCGGCGATGAAACAGGCAACGGTCTCAACGGCACGACTGACGATGTCCTGACCGTGTCCTTCAACGGCGCGGAAGTCTCCTATGCGGAAATCGGCTTTGACGGACTTGGCGGGTACTTCAACCCCGGCAGTTCTCAGCAGGCATTCGCCACCTGGACCGCATACGATGCGGACGGTGCCGTGGTTGCCAGCGGCGAAGTCAACAATTCCGGCGGAGACATCTTCGAAGCCTTTGTGCTCGATGCCAGTCAGCTGGGCGAAGGCAACACCTTCTCCTCCATCGAATTCAGTACCGTTGAGTACGGTGCGCAAAATGGTGCCAACTGGGAACTCCGCTACATCGATGCCGAGTTCACCAACACCGACACCTTCGATTACATTCCCATCGATTCCGGTCTGCCCGGAACAGACGGCGAACTGGTCGATCCTGCCGGTTCATCTACTGTAACCATCAAGATTCTGCCCGACGCGCCCGTGGATCAGGACCCAACCGCTGTCGCTGACAGCCAATCCGTGTACGAACCTGACACAGGTTCCTTCGCCGGAATGGCAAGCGTCACGGCCAATGTCCTCGACAACGACCTCGACCCGGATACCACCGCAGGTGAAATGTCCCTCACGCAGGTTGAATTCGACGGCACCACCTACGACTTCACCGGTGCAGATCCGCTCACCATCACGGGTGCCCATGGCACGCTGGTCATAGGATCGGACGGCAATTACACCTATACCGCCACAGACGAGACACTGCCCGAGGGCGTGAATCCGACTGAAACCTTCAGCTACACCATGACCGATGGCGATACCGTGGACAACGATCCTGTTGCCCAGACCGCCAACCTGGTCATCGAAGTCAAGGGATTGAACGACGCTCCTGTCGCACTTGACGACGCCTATCAGGCCGACGAAGTGAATGACGGCGGTATCGTGACCCTCGGCAATGTGGGCGATGGTTCCGGTGGCGGCGATGACTATGACCCGGATACCGGCGAGACGGTCCCCGGGACAACTCCTGACGCCATCACCTCATTCAGCGTCGTGGGCGACCTCCCGGACGGCGTCACCCTGACACCGACCGGCGATGTCCAGTTCGATCAGAACAATCCCGCCTATGACCATCTGGGTGAAGGCGAGACCATGGACATCTCCTTCCAATACGTTGCCAATGACGGCGACGATGACTCCAACGTTGCGACCGTCACCATCACGGTGAACGGCGACAACGACCCGCCCGTCGCGGTCAATGACTTCGGCGAGGCTTCCGGCCACTTCATTCCCGTCGAGCCGCTCCCGGACGGCACCCCGCCGTACACCTTCTCCGCCAATGTGGGCGACGTGTACCAGTGGGCGACCGGTGGCATCACGCATACGGGTATCAAGACAGCCGGTGAAGGCAACAGCATCGGTGACAGGGCCGTTGACAACCAGGGACCGGATGAGGCCCTGACCATCAACTTCGTCCAAAACCAGTCCGCTGTTGAATTCGACATTCTGACCCATGGCACCAGTGATCCGGTCTTTGAAGCGCAGAGTGGCACCACCACCCTGACCACGGACACTTCGCAACCCACGTACCTCATCGTCACTCCCGGTACCGGCAACAGCTATACCGTGACGACCAACGATGGTACGCCCTTTGACAGCCTGACGCTGTCGCCCGAGACCGAAAGTGATCGGTTCTCGCTCAAGGGTGATATCGCTCTGACTCCGGTCACAACCGGCGTCGGCGACCTGCCCATCGTGGAAGGCAACGTGCTTGCCAATGACTGGGATGTTGAAGACATCGATTACCCCGAGGGTGACAACCCTGCTACCCCGGAACTCGAAGGGACCACGGAATTAGTGGTGACCGGCATCGCGACTGGCGATCTGGACAACCTCCCGGATTACACCGGCATTGACTTCACCCCCGACTCCGGCACCTTCAGTACGACTGATGACAGCCAGGGTGCCTTTATTCAAGGGACCCATGGAGTCTTGGAAATCGGTGCTAACGGAGCATACACCTATACCCCGAATCCGGACCAGACAGGTGAAATATCCGAAACATTCACCTATCAGATCACGGATACGGACGGCGGCGTGGATTACGGTCTGCTCAACGTCAGTGTGACGATCGAAAACGCGGCCCCAGTGGCTGGCGACGATATGCAGGACGTGCCGGAAGGGACCGCCACCACACTCGATGTGCTGACAAACGATTCCGACCCGGACGGCGATCCGCTCTCCATCGAATCCTTCGATGCAGTTGCCACGGCCAATGCCGACGGTTCGGGCGGCACTGTTGGAACCGTCTCGGAAGTCAACGGCCAATTGGTCTTCACTCCCGAAGATGGCTACACCGGACCGGCGCACTTCTCCTACTCCGTCACGGACGGCGGATTGTCAGACAACGCGCAGGTCACACTCAACGTCTTCTCGACCAACGACGATCCAGTGGCTGTTGATGACCTGTACGATATCGATCTCAACAGCGACACCTATGGGTTCAACGTGGTCACCGAAGGCGGGACCAACTTCGAGACAAACCCGGTCAACTATCTGTTGATCGTGGACACCTCAGGGTCCATGAGAACCAACAACAGGATGGGCGAAGCCAAGGCCGCGCTTAACGAAATGTTGGAAAGCCTCCAGGAACAGGTCACCATGAGCGGCGGCTCGATCAAGGTCGGACTCATCGACTTCGACGGCAACACCGTCACGCGCACCTTCACGTTGACAGACGATCCGAGCACCACGGAATACCAGGGTGCCCGCAACTTCGTGAACTCCTTCAACGCGAGTGGTTCCACTGATTACGAAGACGCCCTGAGTGCTGCCAATACCTGGGTAGCCAATGAAGGCAACGGCATCGAGACCCATGCCATCTTCATGTCGGATGGTCGGCCCAACAACACCGGCAACTGGCAGGATGAGCTGGCGACGCTGCACGGTGACGCCGAAGTCATCGGTGTCGGTATCCAGATGGGCACCTCCAACATGCAGTACATCAACCAGATCAATGAAGTCGGTGACGGCATCGACCTCGACGACCCGGCTGATCTGAACAGCCTGTTGCAGAACATCCTGACCGAAACCAGTACCGCAGGCACCACAGCCACAGGCAATGTGCTTGATAACGATTCCGATCCGGACCCGTCCGACGCCCTGACAGTCGTTGGCATCGCGCTCGGTGACGAATCCAGTCACGATCCGTTCACTCAGCTCACCGACACGGCCAGCGACGACGCTGACACCTCCGTGATAGTCGGCACGTATGGAACACTCACCATCAACGCGGACGGCACGTATGAATACGACCCGGATCAGCCGCAGGCCGATGCATTGGGCATTGGTGAGACCGGCACCGAGGCATTCACCTACCAGATCAGCGATGGCCAGGGTGGCTTCGATGAAGCGACCATCAGCTTCCTGATCAACGGTGCGGACGACGCGCCCGTGGCCGTCAATGACGTCTACGCGGGCATGGAGTTCACTCCGGGGTACTGGCAGACCTCAACGGAATCCACCGACACCGTCGATATGACCTTTGACGGGACCTTCTCCAATGGAGAATACAACGGAGCGGGCTTCACGATCAGTGCCGACGGCTGGGGCATCATGCCTATCAATGTCGTCAAGCTCCCGGGCGGCGACGGTCTGGGTGTCATCAACACCAATGAACCAGGTGGTGATTCTGATCCCAACATGGACGGCTGGATATACGAGACCATGATCATCGACTTTGACGAGGCTCAATCCACAGTGACCCTCTCGCTTGGTGATCTTGATCCCAGCGACATCCCCACGTTCTCGGTGACGGGTGGCTCCGGCTCCTTTGCCAACGGCGTCTTCACTGCCACCGGCTCCATCACGAGTGTCGAGATTCAGACACATCACAATCTGCTGAACTCCTTCCACCTCGATTCACTGAGTTCCAACCGAACCGCCACCAGCACGGTCTGGATCGCGGCAGCGCTGATACCGGGAGGCATGTCTGGAAACGTCCTCTTGAACGACTTCGATGCGGAAGACGTTGACCATGTCGAAACCTCCGGTGCCAATACGGACCTCGTGGTCCTCGGCGCCACTGGAACAGACGGCTATGTCTCCCTGGCCGACACCACCAGCGATACGGCTGATACAGGCTCGATTCAAGGTGAATACGGAACCCTGACGCTCAATACGGATGGGTCATTCCAGTACACCGCAGACCCAACTCTGGTCGATCAGATGAACGGTCCCGGTGTGGAAACCTTCGAATACCAGATCGCCGACACCGATGGCATGACCAGCACGGCGACATTGGAATTCCCGATCACCCAGGCCGGTGATAACTCGGTCATTGTCGGCACAGCCAGCAATGACACCCTGTTCGGCGATGACACTGACAACGTGATCTTCGGCCTGGCCGGAGACGACGAAATCTATGTCAGCGGGGGCGACGACATCGTCACTCTGGGCGATGGAGCCGACACCATCACCATTGACCCGGCCTACATCGGCGACGATGGCACACTGGAAGTCACGGACTTCGACATCACGCACGGCGACCAGCTCGATCTCAACGCACTTGGCGACCGCAGTCTGATGATCACATCGGATTCCGGCAGCAGCGACCTCGTTCTGACTCTTGAGGACGTCTCTGGTAGCAATGATATCGTGATCACCTTGAACGGCGTGGTCTCCAGCCACGACGGCATCAGTGCCAATGTCGATCTTGCAACTGACAATGTGAACGATGTGATCCAGCAGATCATCGACTCACCCGACCAATTCTAACGCAGAAACCCCGCCTCCGGCCTGACACATCAGGCCGGAGGCGATTTTCCTGGCTAGCACGAGAATTCTCCTTGCGAAGGAGAGCATTATGACTGACGATACTTCAATGCAAAAGACGACGATGCTCGGTACATACACTCTCGACGGAGATGTACCGGTCGAACCGGAAATTGTCCTTGCCAACTGTACTGATACGGCCATGCTCGGCCAGCTTGTTTCCGTTTTCCAGGACACCCCGGACATTCGGTTCTTTCTCATTGCCAATGTATCGGAAGATGCCGTTGACTTCTCAAGCGACCTGCATTTTCTCAAAGACGACGGGAACTGGGTGCTGGCCAATGAAAATTCACTCCTCACCGTACTTTTTGACACCGCGCACTTCAATCAACATGGCACTCAGGAAACATTCAGTCTTATACAGGAAAATGATGGAGCCTGGTCAATCGTTACCGACGACATCGTGGACATGGCAGACACATCTTCCACCAGTCATCTCCTTGTCGATCTGGAAGAAGACACCCTGTTGACCACTGTCTCGCTCGACGAGACAGACTCGGATCAAGACAGTTTCTTCATTGATCCTTCCGTCCTGGAACACGGGGAAAACGAGATCATCGTGTCCAATTTCACCGTGGGCAGCCACACTCTGGAATTCCCCGAAGGCATGTCCGTCAAAGATGTTATCGTGGATACAAAACATGACCTGACCGAAGTCATTGTCAGTCAAAACGACACGGACACAGACGATATCGTCGTCAAACTGCTTGGCGTCTCACAGCCAGACCTCCCCATGCATGACTATGGTCTCGACACCGACTCCACAACGGACGATCTCATCAATCACCTGATACAGTCCGGCATGAACACCGACTGACTATCTGTTTCTGCCATTCTCTCAATGCACAATCTGCAAAAAACATCCTGCTTTTTCCTCTGAGAACAATTCCTGCCTGCCAACAAAACCGGGAGAAAATCCCGGGTAAATACGTTGCGTCGAATTAAAAGATTTCAATAGATTCAAAGCAGTTGAACAAGAATAACACCAAGGACCTATTCATAGCAAACGCCTTGACACATTTTTATAATTGTGGCTATAACTTTTCCAGTAAGGAATTGAATTTTAATTAGATGGGGATCATCATGAAAAAACTTGTTCTCGCAACACTTTTCTTTTCCCTTGTTTTGTCTGTTCCAGCAATGGCTCAGACGGACACGGGCATGACGGTGAAAGACAGTGTCGTTGCCGCTGTCAAACAACACCCGAAAATCAAGGCCATGCTGTTTAACAGGGACGCCGTATCCAAGGCACAACTGTCCGCATTGGGCCGTTTCTTTCCGTCTCTCAACCTCACAGGTGAAGCCGGTTGGCAGGAGTACAGCAGTGCCCTCACTCGTTCCACCAACGTGGACAGACACACCCGGACACCCACCGATGTCACAGTCTCTGTCTCGCAACCGATTTTCGACGGCTTTGACCGTTGGAGCGATTACAAACGGGAAGGTGCCCGCCTGACATCCGCTGAAGGCCGCTTGGTGGACAATGTCGAAACCGTGGCACTGGATGCCGTCCGCGCCCATGTGGACGTGGTTCGCATCCGTCGACTCGTGAATCTGGCCGGTGAAAACATCACCGCGCACCAGCAGTTGCTCGATTCCATTACCGAACGCGTTGAAGGTGGAGCCGGTAACAAGGCTGACGAAATGCAGGCAAAGGGCCGTGTCGCCCGTGCCGAGACCACACTGGTCACGTACATCGGCCAGCTTCGGGCAGCCGAAGCCGACTACGCCCGCACCGTTGGTGTGACGCCAAAAGTCCTTGATGATCCCGAATACAATCCCGAATACATCCCGGCTACCGCTGAGCAAATTCTGGATATCACCTTGGAAAACAACCCCAAGATCGCCGTGTACAAAGCCGAGATCGAAGTGGCTGAGCGCACCAAGGGTGTTCTTGAATCCTCCATGTATCCGGAAATCGACGTGTATTACGCCCATCGCAACACCGATGATCTGGACGGATCCGATTCCTGGGTGCAGGATGACAAAGCCATGCTGCGCGCCAACTGGAACCTGTTCAACGGAATGAGTGATTACAACGATGTCAGGACAGCGAGTGCCCGTGTTCGCGAAGCCAAATCGACTTTGCAGGACACCACGGACGATCTGATCCGTCAGGTAGCCGCAGCTTGGGCCGAATACGAATCAAGCATCGGTCAGATTGAAAAATATCAGGAAGCACTCCAATACAGCCTGGAATCCCTGGATATGTATCTGATGCAGTTCAACGTCGGTCAGCGTTCCCTGCTGGATGTGCTGGATGCAACCAACGAAGTTTTCAGCAACAAGGTCCAGCTGGAAACGTCCACCAGCAATCGCAATTTCACCTTGTACAAATTCCTGGCTCTTGAAGGCCAGCTCATGAAGACCCTGGAAGTCGCCTCAAACACCTACGACGAACTTCCTGCTGAACAATAAGCGACCTTACACGCGAGAACATCAGGGGACAGTCCACAGACTGTCCCCTTTTTCGTGGCTAAAATCCCCCCACGGCATCTCTCTACAACTTCGTTTCATCCTAAAAAGGCCTTTGCCGCATGCCCTTGTACGCCCCAATCTCGCACACGTTTTCGGTCGCTCTGTCCAGAAACATTTCCCGTCGTCGCTTCGTGCTTCGTTCCTCCCCCGAACCATCTTGACTCTAGGCCACACATGCCGCAGGGTACTTCTCGATAAAATTGACAGTCCCTCTTTTCCATCGCCCACACACTGACACCGAACTTCTCCTCCGGCTCCGCACGAGCCTTTGCCCCTCACTCGACCCCACCCCCTCCTTCTCAAAAAGAAGGCCCTGACGATCTCTCGTCAGGGCCGGACAACCAGATGGATATGATGGACTATTCTTTTGGTGTGAGCAATTTCTCACCTGTGGGAGTCTTGATGACATCGGCCAGAGCCTGGACCACGGCGCTGTCAAACTTCGTCGTCTCACTGGACAGAATCCCCAAAGCCTGTTCAGGCTCTTTGGCACCCCGATAAGATCTTGGACGAATCATGGCGCAGAAAACATTGAGAACAGACAAAATACGCGCCAGCATGATCGTGTCGTCCCCCTTGAGCTGTTTGGGATATCCGGACCCATCCAGACGCTCGTTCATCTGATAAATGGCCAGCAGCACTCCTTCGTCGATATCAATATCCTTGAGAATACGATACGCGTGTTCGACATGCTCTTCCATGAGAGCCATTTCGTCATCGGTGAGTTTGCCGGGCTTGGTAAGAATCTCGTTCGGCACAAACATCTTGCCGATCTGGGACAAATTAGCCGCGGTTTCGATCTCGGCCACATCCATTTCAGGCAAATGTAACGCCTTGGCAACTTCAACAGACAAACCAGCCAACAACTTGGTATGCCCACCAAGATACGGGTCAGCCGCCTCAATGGTACTGCCCAAGGCCTCCATGGCACTCTTGATGAGTCGTTTATTCTGTTCCTGAGCCGCGACGAATTCCGTAATATCCCGGTACACTTCAACCAATCCTGCACACGTTCCGTCACTGCCACAATATGGAGACTTGGAAATCTGGAACTGATGCCGCTGCGAACGCAGGAAAATAGGTTCATTGATAGTTTCTTTCCGGTTTTCCCGCATGACAATCTGATCGATTGATTCCAGTCGTTTCGCCGTGTCAAAACCAAAAACCGCAGCAGCATCCATGCCGATCAGCTCTTCCCTACT
Organism: Pseudodesulfovibrio sp. JC047; assembly: GCF_010468615.1. NCBI lineage: Bacteria > Pseudomonadati > Thermodesulfobacteriota > Desulfovibrionia > Desulfovibrionales > Desulfovibrionaceae > Pseudodesulfovibrio > Pseudodesulfovibrio sp. JC047. The sequence continues at coordinate 48,248 of NZ_WUEH01000003.1, forward strand.
CCGCCCGACAGCATGGGCAAAGGCATCGTTGACATAGGTATACCGTCCTTCCGCATCCTTGAGGGTGATAAACTCATCGATATTGGCGTTGATGGAATCGATAAACCGTTTCTGATCATCAATCTGCGTTGCCAAAGCCTTGAACTCTCTGGCCACTCGTTGGCTTTGAACTCCAGTCAAAATCCACCAGGCCAAACCGGCCACGAGAAATGCCGTCAAAATCCCCAGACCAGCCACGATATACACGGTCCGGGTGAAATTATTGATTGGCGCAACAGCAGCATCATAATCGATTTCCTGAATCAGCCACCACTCCAATCCCGGAATCTTCACTCCCGAAGAATACACTTTCTGATTCCCGTTATCGACACTCGGACGGATGCCAAAAGGCAAATTCCCATCGGCATCAAGCGTAATGCCTTTAGGGACTTCCTTGAATCCTTCCACATTCCAAGGAGTCGCTTCCCGATAAATATCGCCATCCTTCTGGACAAGCCGTATTTTCTGGCCCTTGGTGTCCAAAGCTGAATTGGACAGCATTTCCGTAATCTTGCCGGACACAAGCCGGGTCATCATCAGGACACCGACCGCTCCTTCCGGTGAAACTTCATCAGTTCCGCCAACCGCATCCGGAGGGTAAATAGGGACATACACGTCCATCACAATGCCCTGCACGGTTTTCCTGAGCGGCGAAAAACGCGGTCTGTTGGTTTCAATCGCGGCCTGCGCATCAGTAATTTGCGAATCCTTCATGGGAGGCAAATACCCGTCAGTAGCGATATACGCTTCACCACTCCGGCTCAAAATACGCGCATTGATGAACCCGGCATACGTTGAAAACTCCCTGAGCATGTTCTCCATCATGGGCAACTGCTCAGCGAGGACAACGCCACTTTCATCGACTTCGTCCTCGGCATAAATCGTCCCGAAAAGGCTCGATAAGTCGCCGTCAAATTCATCGATTTCAGATGCGTACAACCGAAAGAGATCCGATTTGATAAGCCGGTCACCATGGTGAGACAAATTGTCAAGGAAGGAGCTGATAACCTCGCTCCTGACATGGGTCAAAATGTCGAATCGTTTTTGCAAATTGTCCAGAACCCCGACTTCCTTGCCAGTGACAGCCCGGTTGGCAAGAAGGAGGATCCCCAATGAAATGACCAGAACAAAAGAAAGGACAACGCCTATCTTGACGCCCTGCTTGGCTCCCCCAATGGACTTCGGGACCTCGGAAGCGGTTTGTGTTGTGTGTTCAGCCATAGTCAATTCTCCATCTGGTTTATGGTGTCGCCTTCTTTGGGGAAGGCGTGCCTGACTTCTTTCTCTTGGCGAATGTACTTTTCTTTTTGGGTGCAACGTGCATCCATCGATATTTTTCATTCACGGAATACTGCGGAATATAATGTTTATACTTTTCGTGCGACAGCACCATGTTCGTCTGGTTATCAAGGATGTAGATATCGTCACCGACATAGACCGCCAAAACAGCATGTCCTATGCCTCGAATGGAATCCTTGACTGCAACAATACGCATATGATCCTGTGAAAAACCAAGCTCCTGAAGCGCGTAAAACTTGGCGATTGAATAATCTTCGCAATCACCTGATTTTCTCAAGAATTCCCACGGAGTCGCCCAATACTCGCTGACGCCCCAGTTGGCCTTGTCCAACCGATAGGGCCATTGATTGAAAAACTTGGTTACCGCCTTGAGTTTATCCTTATCTGGTTTACTTTTGAGCTGTGTCTTCACGGCGTACCACTTGGATTTTGACGGATGGTTGGCGGTCTTGGCGTCCTGAAAATATCCTTTCCACGACTTCATTTTTGTCACCACTCGCGACCACTTGGGCAACTTCTGAATTTTTCCCTTGAATTCCATGGTCCCCAACAGTCGGGGTTGTTTTACTTTTTGTGCGGCAAAACTCACACCAGTTCCCACCCCAAGGACGAAAACGATGCACACAGCGCACACAACGGCTCTGGTCACCGTATGGCTTCCCAGTTTCCCCGTCATGAAAAAATCAACGCTCCCTCAACGCGTTCTGCTTTGCCTTGAGAATAGGTTTCAACAAATAATCCAGAACGGATTTCTTTCCGGTCAGGACATCAACACCAGCAGTCATACCCGGAATAATCGGCAATCGTTGGCCCCGGTACACGATGGCGTTCTGTTTGGTCCGCACCTTCACGAGGTAATGATTTTCACCCTTTTCATCTTCAATCGTATCCGCGCTGATATTTTCGACAGTCCCTTCAAGGCCTCCATATATGGAAAAATCATACGCTGTGATCTTGACCTGCGCCTTTTGTCCAGGATGCAGGAAGGCAATATCCGACGGCTTGATTTCCGCCTCGACTAATAACGAATCATCCAGCGGCACCACTTCCATGATGGACTCGCCGGGACGGATAACACCGCCCAACGTATTGACCATGATATGTTTGACAATTCCCTTGACCGGCGACCGCACATCGGTCCGAGTCACACGATCTCCGCCCGAACTGAGATTTTCTGTCAGAGAATTCAGTTCAAGCCGACGCTCGTTGATTTCTTCCAGCGATTGACTCCGAAACTCAGCCTTGCGTTGCTCGATCCGACCAAGCGCCTCCTTGGCAGCCCGCTTTACCCGGGGAATCCCCAAAGCCAAGGCCTCGACATCACCACGCAATTCGACAACACGCTGCTCCAACGCCAGATAATCCAATTCCGAATGGATTTGTTTTTCAACCAAAGGCTTGGTAATATTCCGCTGCTTGATGGCGACGTCCAGACTGCGCTGCAATTGACGTTTACGCCCGGCCATCTCGCTCACTTCCTGCTGTTTCTGCTCATACTGATCGCGCAACAACCCCAACTCAATTCTGAGTTGCTCCTGCTGTGCCCTGGAAATTCGCGATTGATCTTGTACCAACTGTGGGGCTTCCTTTTTCAGCTCCTCGCTGAAAATCGGTTCCCTGTCCTCGACTTCGGCAAGAAGTCGGGCGATAGCGGCCTTGTGTTCCAAAGCCTTGGCATAGGCATCTCGATAGTAACTGGCAGCCTGTTCGTTATGCAAACGACACAATATATCGTCCTTGTTCACTGTTTGCCCTTCTTGAACAAACAATTCACTCAGGATCCCCCCTTCAAGGTTCTGTATTTCCTGAATACGCTGAGAAGGAATAACTCGACCAAAGCCACGAGTGACTTCATCCAACACCGCTAATTTAGCCCAAATAACAAAAAAGATGATCAACAACACAATCGCTGTAGACATGATATACGCGAACCGGCGACCCTTGCCATACATGGCCTGGTCCACTTCACTCATGAACAGCAGAACTTCTCTATCTTCTTTATGCTTGCTCATGACGACCTCACAGGGAAACTTTGATTTTACCGGATTTCAAACCATCGAGAACAGCTTTTTTCGGGCCATCCACCACGATCTTCCCTCTGTCCATGATAACCAGCCTATCAACGAGATCAAGCATGGAATGCCGGTGGGTAATAACGATCAGGGTCTTATCCTCCACAAAAGGCCGAAGCCGTTCCTTGAGCCGGAATTCAGACTGGTTGTCCATGTTGCTTGACGGTTCATCCATGATGAGAATTTCCGGATCAGGCAGGACGGCCCGGGCAATGGTCACGGCCTGGCGTTGCCCGCCAGACAATGAAGAGCCACGCTCACCGACCATCATGCCGAACCCTGCTGGATGATCACGGACAAAGTCGTTCACCCCGGAGATATCCGCCGCAAAATTGATGGATTGGTCATCAGCCTCGGGCAAGCCAAAAGCGATATTGTCTTTCAAGGTGCCATAAAAAAGCAGGCTGTCCTGTGAAATGTACCCGACCTTTCGGCGCAAGTCCGCCACATCCATCTGGCGCAAATCGATATCACCGAGTTGAACAGCACCTTCAACCGGCTGGTACAACCCGACACACAATTTGCCCAGCGTGCTCTTACCGGCTCCGGTCCGTCCGACAATGCCCACTTTTTCACCGGGGGCCAATTTAAAATTGACATCATGCAGCACGGCCTTGTCCGTGCCGGGATAACTGAACGAGACATCCGTCATAGTCAGGGAAGGTTCAATTTCTCCATAATGAAATGTCTCTTTCTCATCTGGCCGCTCACTGGGCATCTCCATGAGCATATCAAGTGCGTTCAGCGCCATTCTGGACTGTTGGAAACGAGACAGCAATCCGGCCACGGCACTCAATGGGGCCATGGCCCGTCCGGACAGGATATTACAGGCAATCAGCCCACCCACGGTCAGTTCTCCCTTGGAAATCAGAAAGACACCGATAATGACCACAGCCACCGACACCATCTGCGTGATAAACACGGAAAATGAAATCGAGATATTAGCCATGATTTTGGCCCGGCTATTGGACAAGGCGGACATCCCCACCACACTTTCCCACCGCGCCTGCATACGGCCCTCGGCCATACTGGTCTTGATGGTTTCAAGTCCCTGAACAATCTCGAACAACAGGGCGTGTTTCTGGGTGGATTCCTTATAATGATCTTCAATAATCCGCTGAAAGGGAATCTGAAGAAACAACCCAACGAGAATCACGATGGGAACCGCGATGAAAATGGGATAGGCAATCGGGCCGCCAATGAAATAAATGACGAAGATAAACAAAAATAAAAACGGCAGATCAATCAACGCAACCAGCGATGACGATCCAAAAAATTCACGCAGCGACTCGAACTCACGAATATTGTTGGCCACGGCTCCAGCGGATTCCGGCATGTGATCGAGCCGGGCCGACATGAGATGATTCATGATCCGGCTGCCGATGATGACATCCGCGTTTCGACCCGCGACATCCACGAAATAGCTGCGCAAATTTTTCAACAAAAAATCAAAAACATAGGCGATGGCGATTCCAATGGCCAAGGCCCACAGCGTTTCCATGGCATTATTTGGAATGACCCGGTCGTACACGTTCATGACAAACAATGGCGACGCCACGATAATGATGTTGGTCATGATGGACGCGCCCACAACGTGTTTGTAAATGGGCCAAAACCGTCCGATCACACCCCAGAACCACCGCTTTGTCTTGAGCAATTTCAGTCCGGACACCCGCTTGTCGAGCTTGGAATGTCGATGACAGAAAATGGCATAGCCGGTGTATTCTTCTTCAAGCTTTTCCAACGGAATTTCCGTTTCATCCATTCCGTGACCAGGCAGAACAACCCGGGCGGTCTCATCCGATGTTTCCAAAAGCACACAGGCATTGCCGCCACGCAACAACAGGATGCACGGCAAAATGAGGCGAGTGATGCTCCGCAATTTTTCACGGTACACGGTCTTGGCCCGAATACCGATGCGTTCTGCGGACCGGACAATGGAAGCCGCGGTAATCACGCCTTCCTGTTGGGGAATCCCGGCCTTGAGCGTGGCCGAAGAGACCGGCTTGCCAAGCAGACGGCTGATAATGGACAGACAAATCACCAATGGAGGCTGAAAATCGATATCCTTGGGCGATAACCGTTCGTCCGCCTCAACCTTGATCGGCTCTGGCTGGCCAGGTTGTCCCGGCATGGGTTGCCCTGATTGACCGGGCTGACCGGGTTGGCCGGGTTGGCCGGGTTGGCCGGACGCATTTTCGCTTGAAGACAATTTTTCTTTAATATTTTCAGTGATATCCGATTGAGATTCAGAATGTGAAGACGGCGAAGATTGACTCTTTTCCCTGCCCGAAGAATCCGCGGATTCAGCGTGAACAGTGGTTCCAGAGCCCCCCCCGATCGGCGCCTTGGTCGAAATGTTTTCCGATTCAGTCGGCTTTGAAGCGTTTTTTGACGCGGCTTTTTTATCAACTGACATATGCACCACTTGGAATAAAATGAAAGCAAGAGGAATGACCACGCCAAATACGGGTCACACACTTCTTACAATATACTATAATAATCTTTCCTCTGAGAGGTATTTTGTCAAGAGTCAATTATTTAAGACAAGCTATCCCGATATGTTTGGATATTTTTCTCACATTTTTTTTCAAAAGGGCACACCGAGCCTAAAAAATCCGCCAAAAAAAGGAGGAAAAACGGTGGACCTCACAGGGGGTGTGCGTCATGATGCGCGCACAATGCAACATCAAACAAGACATATCAAACAACCGTCTGTCCTGCCCATGTCCCGTGAAGAAATGGACCACCTGGGTTGGCACGAATTGGATATACTCCTCATTACCGGCGATGGCTATGTGGATCACCCCTCATTCGGCGCGGCTCTCTTGGGCCGCTGGCTGATACATCACGGGTTCCGAACCGGCATTATCGCCCAACCCGCATGGGATAAACCCGACGATGTCATACGCATGGGCCGTCCTCGACTGTTTGCCGGTGTAACCTCCGGTTCACTGGACTCCATGCTCGCGCACTACACCGCATTTCGAAAAAAGCGGTCGGACGACGCGTACACCCCCGGCGGCAAGGCCGGTGCCCGTCCAAACCGCGCATCAATGGCCTACACCAACGTGGTCCAACGCGCCTTTCCCGGGCTCCCGGTCATTCTGGGAGGCATCGAAGGGTCGCTCCGTCGAATTTCCCATTATGATTTTTGGTCTGATTCAGTCCGCCGTTCGATTCTTCTGGACTCAAAGGCCACAGCCATCACCTATGGCATGGCCGAAAATTCCATCGTGAACCTCGCGGAAACCATTGAAACAATTCTCCAAGAATCCGGCGAAATAAACATCAAGGCTCTTCGGCCACAACTGCTCGGCGTTCCCGGACTGGTGGTCGCAGGCTCGGCCAAAGATGTTCCCACAGATATCCCAATTATCACGCTGCCCTCGCATGAAGCGATACTGGCCAACCCGCAAGAGCTTATCAAGGCGACGCAACTGTTGGAAAAACAGGTGCATCAAAACAAGGCCATGGCCGTCCAGGAAACAGCGGGCCGCATGGTCATGCTCACCCCGCCCGGCCCCCTGCTCGACACTGCGGGACTGGACGAACTTGCCGAACTGCCATTTTCCCGATTGCCACATCCGTCCTATACCCAACGCATCCCGGCGGCGGACATGATTCAAACCAGTGTGACCACTCATCGAGGCTGTTCCGGCGGCTGTTCCTTCTGTACGTTGGCACTCCATCAGGGACGCACCATTCGTTCCCGGAGTAAGCGGTCCCTTCTCAAGGAAGTCACGGCCATCACCAAAGTCAAGGGCTGGAAAGGCTCCATTTCCGACGTGGGCGGTCCCAGTGCCAACATGTGGGGCGCACACTGCGCCGGAGATCAATCCACCTGTACCCGTCCGAGTTGCATGACACCGAAGATATGCAAGCATTACCGGGTAGCACAAAAAGATTTCGTCAATCTGCTTCGAGCAGTCAATGACGTACAATCCGTCAAACACGTCCGAGTGGCATCAGGCTGGAGAATCGACCTTGCCGTGACAGACATGCCCGCGCTCACTGGCATGATCCGGGAATTCGTGGGGGGACAGGCCAAGGTCGCACCCGAGCATCAGGTCGACCATGTGCTCAAACTCATGCGAAAACCTGGATTTGAAACCTTTGAAAAATTTCTGGATCTTTTCTGGAAAGAATCTCGCAAAGCCGGAAAGCAGCAATATGTCATTCCTTATCTCATGTCCGCCTTTCCCGGGTGTACAGAGGACGACATGCACACCTTGGGCGACTGGCTCAAATCCCAAGGCTGGAAACCGGAACAGGTGCAGTGCTTCATTCCCCTGCCCGGAACGGCGGCCGCAGCCATGTTTCATGCCGAAACCGACCTGAAAGGCAACCCCATTCACGTGGCCAAGACCGATGCCGAACGGCTCCGGCAACACGCCATTCTCATGCCCAACACGGGAAGACCTCCCAAAGGGAAATCGCACGCACACAAGCACCATGACCACCCGCAAAAAGGTGACATGGACAAACGCGGACGATCCAGGAAAAGATAGGGAAAACCTACTCCAATCCCTGCTCCATCATGTACTTGAAAATCGTTTCGACAAACTTGCCGGACACCACGTCCGGCAAGGCGAAATGCGGCATTTTGACATGGGCCATGGACCCGGTATAGGCAAACCAAATTTCCGAAGAAATCTTGTCCAGAGCCGGGGTGAGCAGCTCTCCCCAGAGTCCACCATCCTCACTCTGGTCCAGCCCGAACGCCCGACACTGCAACGGACGGTGTTCGAACAACATGCACTGATCATTTTTAAGAAGCGGACAGACAGCACCGACTTCGGACAGGCAATATTCGCCCCCCTGATCCTCATCCAGATCATTGACGGCACTGCGTTCTGCCTGTGCGGTTTTCACGGCCTTTTCAATGACTGCGAGCCGTTCTTCCCCGGTCAATTCCAAATTAATCCGATGGCTGATGTGAACCGCTTCGGCCAATGTCAGGCTGACTGGCGTAGTACAACATTCATGATGGTCCAACCCGCAGGCAATACCGTTCACCGTCTCGACCTGCTCCTCCAGACGCTGCGCCAATTCTTCATAATCATTGAAAAAGGGGGAAAGATCGACCAATCGCTTAAATTCAAGCGACGGCTCCCGAATATTCAATCGACCAGATTGTTTGCCATATTTCCGAACGGTTCTCCACTGGACAAAATTGGCGGGTTTACTTTTGAGTCGCTTGAGCGCACGACCTGCCAACTTATGCCCAAGCCCACGTCGCAACAGATACGCATTCAAGACGGTTCCGGTACGGCCGATGCCGTGCCGACAATGGATCAAGACCTTTTTACCGAGATAAATGGCTTCATCCAACCAGGCCAAGGTCTTTTCCAACTCGATGAGACTCGGAGCCTCTTCGTCATCCAGCGGCAAATAATGAACTTCGAACCCTGCTTCCTTTTCAATATCATGCAAATCGCAGAATTCACCACATAAATTAAGAATTGCGTCCACTCCCTGGGCATGAATGGCTTCCAACTGGGGATGGCTCATGGGAGCGTGTCCCACCCCAAGCTGGTCTGTCACCCATGTCACTTGATAAGCAAACGAACCCTTTTTACTCATCGCGGTTCTCCGCTTCCTTGACGAATTTCTTCACCTCGTCAAGGATCTGTTCCTCGCTGGTCAAACGCATATCCATCAGTCGAGTCACTGCCATCAGATACCCCAACCGAACGAGCATCCGTTGCGTCTCATTTTCATTCAGACGGGCACACCGCGCATCGATCATGTCGCCTCGGGTTTCAGTCTCGAATCCATAACACTCCAAAATCTGCCGAATGAATTCCAGTCGCAACAGCCGTTGATCAAACCCGGCACCACCGCCTTTGAAACGGAAATTCACATAGTTGGCACCGGCATCGGGGCAACACATGGCGTCAACCACGGAAAAATGATATCCGAATCGGACCATCAAATGCAGATAGTCTTCGGAAATAAGTGCGTAGCTGGCCAACAGTTTCGAATCAAAACTGAAAATGCCACCAGAGACCTTGTCGAATTCCTCCCAATCCATGTGCGTCAATTTGTTCGACCATTTCACACGTTCATCAGCCAGACCGTACCAGAGTGCCCACATGGGACGACTTTTGATGTCATATGGAGAGATGGTCTTCCCTTCCTTGGCATTGCCAAAAATACCGCCGCCCAAATCGAGAATATACATGACCAGCGGAAGGTTCGTCTGCAACCGTTTGGCCGCATGCAAACCCCGTCCCCGCTTGTCCATGATGGAAAACATCTCATTGACGGCCCGTTCATGGCAAAACCGCACCACATCATGCAGACTCTTGCATCCCATAGGGGAAAAATCATCGGCCTGGGGATCGGTCAAATTCAACTTGACCGCAATGGGCGCAACTTTGGCGTATTGTTCGACCACCCGCTTCGAGACCTGCTTGGCCTTCTGAGACCGGGTCATGATGACTTCGACACACCCTTCATATACCGCGCCGTGCGTGCCATCCACCGTCACCAACTGCCCGGATTTCAACGCCTCACCCAGATCACCCACCAGCACAGGCACACCGCATTCACGCGCCACCGAAGCAAAATGACTGGCCCGGCTTCCCGTGCGGGAAATCACGCCATTCATATGCCCGATAAAGGTCAACAACGACGGTTTCAACGACGGCGTCACGACCACGGCTCCCGGCGGAATCATGGCAATACGCTCGCCAGAGGACGCATAATAAATTTCACCACAGCCCACACCCGTGGACGCGCACTCCAACTCATCCAATAATGGGGTGACCGACAGAGATTCATGATCAGAAACCGCGTCTTCACGCTCCAACTGCAAGGGACGACTCTGCAAGATGAACAGTTTTCCCGTCACATCTTCGGCCCATTCAATGTCCTGTGGAGCTCCCAATGCCGTTTCCAACTGCATGGCCAATTGGGCCAATTTGACCAGAGTCTCCTCTGATGGCAAACCGCGTGTATCCGGCGAACACTCGTTGTCGATACGCGGTGTTTCCTCACGAGTGAGAATCGCCTTGTCCGGCGACACACTGCCATCCACCAATCCGTGACCAAGTCCGCTGACCCCATAGACACCAATCGCTTCCTTGCCCCGACAATCCGGGTCCTGCGAATACACCACTCCAGCGGTATCGGCATCCACCATGGGCAAAACCAGCACCGCCATGGCGGTCTGGCTATCTGTCAGCCCGTTGGAAATCCGGTACGACACGGCTCGGGGACAATATTTCCCCGCCAAAACTCGTTTATACGCCTCCAAAACATCATTCGGAGGAACATTCAATTCCGAAGCATACTGCCCGGCAAACGAAATTTCACCGTCTTCAGCCAACGCACTGGATCGCACCGCAATGCAGTCGTCACCATCAATGATTTCAGACACGCCAAACCGAATGCCCCGAGCAATTTCTTCCGGGACTTCCGATGCGAGAATCAACTCCTGCATCTCGGCGGTCAACCGCGCCAAAAGATCCCGATCACCGACTTCCATCTGGCGAAGTCGCTCTTCGATGTGTTCGTTCAATCCATTGAAATCAATGAAATAGTTAAAAGCATTTGCCGTGATGACAAATCCAGGAGGAACCGGGACTTTACCATGGACTTTGGCCCGACCAAGGTTGGCAGCCTTCCCGCCTGCCAACAGAGGAAATGAGGCGGCTTCTTCCAATGAAAGGATGTATGGCGGTCCCACTTCCGGCTGTTCAAGCTCCATGCCCATACGCACGTAAAAATCAATTTTACGAAAATACTCGGGCAGGTCCATGTACCGGGTCGGATTCATTTCCATCAGCTGGCCCGCCATGGTTCCCACGGCATTGGACAACTGGTTGGTCATCCATACCGCCCGCTGCCGATCAGCCAGACGTTTTCCATAAAACATCTCTTCAAGATCCGCTATCAGTTCCAAGGCGATAGCGTCCTGCGCCAACAGGGATTTGAAGGCTTCATATTTGCGTCGCAGCAATGTTCCAGGGGCAAAGACCTGGTACGTCCAGTGCTTGAAGAGTTGTTTGAAATACATGCTATCCTCCCAGGACTTCCGAAACCTTGGTTTCGAGTTCTTCCTTGTTGATGGGCTTGACGCAATACTCTTCTGCCCCAAGACGCAACGACTCGCGAGCTGTCTCCAAGGTGGGATAGCCCGTCAACATGATCGCCTTCATGTCCGGGTTGATCTTTTTCAGTTCCTCCAAGGCCTCCACCCCGGTCATCTTCTTGAGCTTGATATCAAGAATAGCCAATTCCACCGGATTGTTTTCCGCATACTTCAGCGCCTCTTCCTCTTCCGTGAAGTTGAAAACACTGTGCCCCTTCCGCTCCAGAATACGCTTGACCAACACTCCGGCGTCCGAAATGTCGTCCAAGACCAGTATATTCGCCATGCCTAACTCCTTAAGCTTCACTACTCCCTTCATGAAACTGGTGATCCAAAGGGAGATCAATTTCAAAGACCGTTCCGGGTCCATTGGCTGCCTCGCATTCCGGAAATTCAAACCCCTCCGGAAGCGGACTCGTCACTGTTATTTCCCCGTCATGATCTTCGATAATACCAAACGAAACAGAAAGCCCCAATCCTGTTCCCTGCCCCACGGCCTTGGTACTGTAAAAAGGATCAAAAATATTTTTCATCTTGTCTTTGGGAATACCCACGCCGCAATCGGCCATCCAAACAGACACTATCCCGGCAGGGGTATCCAACTTGGTCCGAATGAATATGATCCCGCCATCGGTCCCCATGGCATCCCGGGCATTGGTGAGCAGATTGATCCAGACCTGCTTCAATTTTTCCGGGTCCCCATAAATGATGGGATACCGATCATCCATATCCGTCATGATCTCGACCTTGTCCAATCTGAACGTATGCCGAACCAGACTGACCGCCTCAAGGACCGAATTGTTGAAACACATTTCCCGTTTGGCAGAATCCGTCTGCCGAGAAAAGCCCAACAGGTCAGCCACGATTTTCTTACAGACCTTGGTCTGCTTTTCTATAATGATAAGATCCCCGTGAATCTGGCTGTCAGGCTCAACATCTTCCTGTAAAAGCTGCGAATATCCAAGAATAATCCCGAGCGGAGTGTTGATTTCATGCGCAACACCACCGGCCAGCAATCCCAGAGATTCCATTTTCTGAGCCTGAATAAGCTGATTCTCGTACCCCTTGATATCCGAAATATCACGATCCGTGCGCAACAAACCATCGATGCGCCCATCAGCATCAAAAACCGGCACACAAACAACATGAAACCACTGTTGTTTTCCTTCATCCTTAATCTGAATCTGCGTATCAATACGCCGTCCTGATTCCAGAATATCTCGGGCCGCCATGTGGCGTTCCTCAGCCTCAACTTCATAAAAAAGGTCGAAATCCGTCTTGCCGACCACTTCCGGCACCGGCACACCGACGGAATCGGCAAAACTTTTGTTACACGCCTGATACCGCATGGTCGCATCCAACAAAGAAACCCGATCCGGTGTCATATCCAGAATAGTGCGCATAAGTCGTTGCTGATCTCGAAGGTTCCGATCTGCGGAACGCAATTCATTGATATGCGTCTTGAGCGACACCGCCATGACATCAAAGGTTTCAGCCAAATCCTGAATTTCGTCTCCGGCATTCTGCCGATACACACTGCACGCCCGACAGGACTGCAACCGGCACTGAAAATTGCTTTCATTATCGCAATCAGGGCACATGGTTCCGGCGATATACCAGCATCGACGCCGCGTTTCCCCATGAGCAGGACATTCCGTGAGCGTACAATTTCGCCGTTCCCAACAATGTACACCGCCTTCTGGCGAGGATTGGATATTCAAATTGCCGGTCAACATTTCTTCAGCATGAGCGCGCAGCAACCCCAGCCTGACCGTCACACGCCGGGCAAAATACGTCCCGATGGACGTAGCTATAATCAATGCCCCGGCAAACAGCCCCGCCATGAGCGTTATCTGATGCTGCACAGTCCGGCTGATGCGTGTCGTCGATAATCCGATACGGACAACCCCGAGCTGGCCGTCCGACACCTGAACAGGTACCGCAAAATCATACATTCGACGGGACCCGTCTTCCAAAAGCTGAATATGCAATGCACCGTTTTCTCCCACACCGTTAGCAGTCAGAAGATCAACCGGAAATCGCCGCTGAAACGTATGAGCCATGACATGCCCGTTACGATCCTGCACAAAAGCGTACAAGACATCCTGCACGCGGCTCTGTTCATCCACCATGTTCTTCAACCGCAAAAAATCCCGGGCCAAGATGGGGTCCACCGCCCGAACAGCCAGACTCGCGGCCAATGACGAACCACGCATCTTGCTCTCTTCCACCAGAGATTGTGCACTCATATACCCAACCATCGGCAATAACAGCAGAGCCATGACAATAAGGATGGCCGCCATGCCCATGTTGAGCTTGTTGCGAAATCGAAGTCTGGGGAAAAGTCTCATTGAATATCCGCCTATTGGGTCAACCCAAGTTTACCAACCAATTCCCTGACCGGATCGTACTCTGAATCCTGCACGGGAATAATGCCATGCATTCCGGCCGAAGCGAGAATCTCCCGATCTGGTTCATGATTAAAATTCAAAGCGAACATCGCCTCGGAAATGACCCGAATCACTTCCGGATCAAGCCCTTTTCTGGCCGCGTACACCCACCCCGGATACAGTCTGGTTTCCGCAAGTACTCGAATATCATCGAGATTGATTTTCCCGGAAACCACATCCAGCGTGCCCTTGCGAATCGTCCCGATATCATAGGCTCCAGCATGAACCGCCAAAACGACTTTCTCCTGCTTGCCCCCTGGTCCCGGAGCAAAATCCACGGTTTCAAAATCACTCACAGTGATATTGTTGTCATAAAACAACCCCAGCGGGAACAGATACCCACCGGCAGATTCCGGGTCCACGGCAACCCACCGTTTCCCTCGGCAATCGGAAATATTCTTGATATCAAAACTATCCCGACGACAGATGATCTGCCCCTGGAAATCCGGATTACCCGACGGCTCAACAATACCGGCAAACGCCGTGGCTCCGACTTTGGCTAATCGTATATAAACAAAAGGATTTGAATAGGAAATATCGATTTCTCCCCGTTCCACCATCTTGATATGCTCATCAAAGGTATCGGGAAAAATCTGTCGAAGCGGCAACCCTGTGAACTTGCGCAAGTATTCAAGCAACTGGCGATGTCTTTGATAGGAAATTGTATGTGAATACTGTGGCAGATAGGCGTAGGTAATGGCCTTGACCTGCCGAGGAGCGACCAGGGTTTTCCGTTTGGATAAGTCCACCTGAAGGGCTTCTTCATCAGAACACCCCATGAGGACCGCCGGCACCATGGTGAGCAGCAGGATCACTCCTGCAACCAGACGCCCGAAGCCTTCATACTGAAATCGCCTTTTCTTCTTTGCTGTCATCATGCACTACCCATACGCTGTTTATCACCGAATGCCCTTGCAATCATACAGAAATTTCTCATGCCGTCCAACCAATGATACCACTTGGCAACCGACGCCATTGCCAGTATGAATATCGCAACACATACCAACGGCACACCCAAGGAGAATCTATATGGCAACGACATACAAAGTCCCCATGCACAAATCCATTATTGCGCTTTTTCTGCTCACAGTAGCAGGCATTGCCGCGGCTGTGGCATGGAGCTTCAATTCCGGATTGCAGTGGACCGCCATCTGCATGATAACAGTGGCAGGTCCGCTCGCCATATTCTATTGGTACATGCTCTATATTACACCAAAACGCGCATCAATCACTGTGGCCGACGAAGGGATTCTCCTGGCGGCACCACCCTTTGCTTCCGCAGTCATCCCTTGGGCCAGCGTGGAAAAGACTTTTCCCGCCAACCTCAAGACCGATGAGGCTTTCCAAATCGTCAAGGCCAAGAAGCACATGAGCTTCGGTGGATACAAATCAGGCATCGTCATCGTTCAAGATGAAAAGGAAGCGGTCATTGTTTCTAACCGGCCCGATGTCATGTGCATCCAGACAGCAGATCGAGTTTACCTGCTCGGCCCTTCCGATTTGGAAGGATTCGAAAAGAGCATCGAAAAAACAGCTCCATAAGAATTCACATATTTCCATTTCAAAGAACAAAGCCGCCCCATCAAGGGCGGCTTTTTTATGGTCTCGAAAATCAGGATTTTTCCGGTATCGGAGAGTCGCCCTGTTGGTCGCTGTCTTTGACTAAATCCATAAAAGTCATCATCTCATCCCCGGCTTCGTTTTCCTTGACCTTCTGTTTGATGGTCTTGAATAACGGCAGCCATGGTTTTGCCTTGCAAAACAGGACACGAATAACGATATATGCAGGGATAAAAACAAATGCAGGGCCGACATTCCCAAGATATGGAACAACGAAATCAACGTGTCCAAAACGGAAAAACATCCACCCTATGACAAAAGGCACGACCCACAAAGAAGATGCGAACAGTGCCATCCGAGAAAAGAAATTCTTGCCGAATGCGTCATTGGCAATGGAGTTACAGGCTTTCCAAGCAGTTTTGTCCTTGTATCCCAAAGCTCTGACAGAAAGATTATGATGATCGACCATATCACGGTTGATCGTCGCAAAATGTTTTTTGTTCAGGAAATAGACACCAGCCATACACAATTCGCCTATGACTGTTGCCACAAGGCTTGCCCAAATCAAACCAATGACAAACCCGACATATGGATTACCACCGATGCGGAATGCCCAGATCATACAGGGATCCATCAATTCATAAATAACTTGGCCGGTCATGGTCTATCCTATTTAATACGGTGAGGAGACCACCCGAAACGGGTGGTCTCCATTGAATGAGTATTGTTTTCGCGACTTAGAAGGGGGGAACCAGGGAGTAACCCAGGAAGCCCTTGGAGGTGTAACGCACGCCAACATACACAGCCAGAACGATGAAGATGTACTTCAGGACTCTGTCCGGGATGAACTTGGAGGTCTTCGGTCCAACGATGGAACCAATGACGATACCAATCAGCTCGGCGCCGATCAGGCCCCATGCAACCGGAGTCTGCTTGAGCAGCATGTAGGAAGCGATGGAGTTCAGCATACCGATGAAGACGGCCAAAGCGGACGTACCGGCGACCAAGTACATGGGCAGACCAGCAACGGAGGTCAAGAACGGCACCAGGAGGAAACCACCACCAACGCCGAGGAAGGAAGCCAGGGCTGCGATGAAAAAACCACCAACAACAGGAATCAGCGGATTGAAGTGGAATTCCACACCAAAGAAGGTGAACTCACAAATGGTGGGGGTGAACTTCTGAACCTTGACGCCCATTTCAGCCATGTCAATCTCAGCACCTTTCTGCTGTTTCTTGACGGATTCCTGAAAAGCGGCGGCAGCTTTTTTAGCAGCCTTTTTACCAGCCTGACCTTTCGGGGTGGTCTCATAAGTGAGATAGCAACCCAGGAACAGGACGAACAGACCGAAGTAACCAAGGTAGGACTTCAGGCTGATCTTGCCTGCGGTCAACCAAGGGACCAACCAGGAACCGGCCACGGAACCGATAGCCAGAGCGATACCGAGAGGCAGCACCAGACGACCGGCTTTATAGTAGTTGAAAGAAGACAAGGCTGCGGAACAACCGACCAACCACTGGTTCGATACGCGGATGGAGTCGGTGATGACCTTGTTCATGTGGGAACCTTTACCGAAGCTACTTGCGTAGTCGCCAAGGCCGTAAATGGTAATATGACCGACACCGGACATGATACCACCGAATGCGCCAACAGTCGAAAAGATCCAACCAACCCAGATGGCCCACAAGAAGCCAATGACGATGTTGAGCTGCGGACCACCGGGGATGCCCAGATATCCAGGCTCACCCTGGGGTTTGGCTTCTGCAATAGCGTCAGCCAGACGATCGGCCCAGGCAGGTTCTGCCACGAGACACGTGACAGCTACCAGAGCCAGCAACAGAACTGCTTTTTTTGAACGTAACACTGTTACCTCCTCCTCTTGAATAATGTTTAAAAGACCCCAAATTTTCCACTCCCCGGCAACCCCGCCGGAGAGAATGACCAATCTATTTCCGAATGAAGGTCAAAGCCTTGGCCGTACATCCGGCTACGCAAGCGGGGATGCCACCAGCATCGACCCGATCAACGCAGAAATCACATTTCATGATCTTGCCGCTTTCTTCATTGAACACCGGGACCGACCACGGGCAGGCTTCGACACATGCCTTGCAGCCATCACATTTGCTCGCGTCGACAAGAACAAGTCCATCCTTTTCGCGCTTGTACATGGCCCCTGTGGGACATGCTGCTACGCATTCAGGATTTTTGCAATGCATACAGTTTTGATATTTGATTTTTGCCGTGGGCTTTCCATTCTTATCTGGAATGGGACCTTCCACGGTCAAACGGTTGAGGGAAATCCCTACAGGCACCTTGTTTTTCACCTTGCAATGAATAAGGCACGCATCGCAGGCAATGCACCTGCTTTTGTCAAACTTAATTCTATAACTGGCCATTTTTACACCTCGAAAAAAACTTCAGTTGGTCGCGCAGTTCCGTAATGACCCTTGGTTTGTGGAAAAAAGCGCAATCGGTCAACTGCATACACGCTTGTGATTATTTTCCCAATCCGGCTTCATAATAACTCAAATCGAACCAAAAAAGGGTGATAAATATTGTGATCTATTTCACATATGGGGAATTTGTTGCTATAAAGCTCACAGCGAAGATAGGTTCCGGTCTACCAAAAAGCGCAAAAAAAAGTTCCGTCTGTTCAGGAGGAGAAGCATGAAGAAAGAATATGTGAAAAGCATTTGTGGCATGTGCACCGTGCGCTGCCCTATAGAAGTCGAAGTAGTCGATGGCAAAGTCGAGTATATTCAGGGAAATCCGGATGCATCGGGCATTGAAGGATCTCTCTGTGCTCGCGGAGCAGCCGGCACGGCCCTGACTTACGAAGAAGAACGCCCCCAATACCCCATGGTCCGCACTGGCAAACGCGGTGAAGGCAAATGGAAACAGGTTTCTTGGGATGAAGCGCTGGATTATGTGGCCGATGAACTGAAACGCATTCAGGAAACCTACGGAAAAGACTCCGTCATGTTTTCCGATCGCGGCGGACCGTTCCGTGATTTCTATCGGGCCTTCCTGCGTGGTATCGGCACTTCCAACTACAATAACCACGACTCCGCCTGTGCTCGGAACGTCCAGAACGCCGCCCTGTCGGTCTTCGGATTCGGCCGCAAGGGAGTCTCCTACGACTTGAAGAACGCCAAGCACGTCATTCTTCAACAGCGAAACATTTTCGAAGCCGTCAACGTGGCTGAAGTCAACAACCTGCTCAACTCCATGAGCAAGGGCTGCAAGCTGTCCGTCATTGATATTCGGGCCAATGTCCCGGCCACCAAGGCTGACAATTTCTTCATGATCCGTCCCGGTACGGACTATGGTTTCAACCTGGCTGTCATCAATGTCATCATCAACGAAAAATTGTATGACAAAGACTTCGTTGGCAATTGGGTGGAAGATTTCGATCTGCTGAAAGACTTTGTCCAGCAGTACACCCCGGAATGGGCCGAAGAAGAAACCGGCATCAAGGCCGACGACATTCGTGATTTCTGTCACCAGCTGGCAGAAGCCGCCCCGTCCATCCTCTGGCATCCGGGTTGGATGACCGCTCGATATACCGATTCTTTCTACATGTCCCGCACCATCTACATCATTAATGCCCTCATGGGTGCCATCGGTGCCAAGGGTGGCCTGCCGTTCATGAACAAGCCGGGCGATGTCGGTGCCAAGGGATTGAACAGCTTCATGAACCTCTATCCCAAACCCGAAGGCAAACGTGCTGATGGCGTGGGTTGGATGGATGGCCGCAAGCATCTCGACGCTGGTCCCGGACTGGTTCACCTGTCCTATGAGGCCGCTGTCGAAGAAAAGCCCTACCCGGTCAAGGCGTACATTTGCAACCGCCATGACCCGCTCATGGCTTTCCCGGACGCTCCCGACATCCGCAAGATGTGGGACAGCATTGAACTGCTCGTTTCCGCGACCTTCACCTGGTCCGACACCGCATGGTATGCCGATGTCGTGCTGCCGATCTCGCCGTACTTGGAACGAGATGACACCATCATGACCAAAAATGGTCCCAAGCCCGCATTCCAGATCCGCAAACGCGCGGTTCAACCCGTGTATGACACCAAGGCCATCTGGGAAATCTACTCCGGCTTGGCCAAGCGTTTTGGCTTGGAAGAACTGGTCTACGAGAATGTGGAAGACATCTGGAATTTCCAGTTGGACGGCACCGGTGTGTCCTTGTCCGATTTCGATGCCACCGGCATCGTTCCTCTGGCAGACGGCCCGTTGTACAAGCCCGTCAAGGAAGGCTCTTTCAAGACGCCATCCGGCAAGGTCCAGATCATAGACGCCAAACTGGAAGCCGACGGCCTGAAATCATTAAAGCCGTATGAGTCTCCCGAGCGTCCGCCCGAAGGCAAATTCCGCATTACCTTTGGTCGTTGTGCCCTGCACACCCAGGGACATACATTGAACAACAAGCTGCTCTTTGAGCGCATGTCCGAGAACGTCCTGTGGATCAACACCAAACGGGCTGAAGAGCTGGGCATTGAAAACGATGAATATGTCACTGTCTCAAGCATTGACTATTCATCCAAGATTCGGGCGTTTGTCACCGACTTCGTCCATCCCGAATGTATCTTCATGCTCCATGGCTTCGATCACAAACTCAAGGTCGAATCCCGCGCCATAGGCCGCGGAGCCGCAGATAACCTGCTCCTGTCCAAAGGGATCAAGAAGTGGGACCGTGGCGGCGGAGCTGTCGCCATGCAGGAACACTTCGTGACCGTTTCAAAATAAACCAACAACCACCTCTCACCCCCAAACAAGGAAAGGCCGATATCGCCCCCGATATCGGCCTTTCTCCGTATGCAATCCCAATCATGCAAAAAATCATATTTCAGCCACATGCACCCCGGCCAATCGCATGGCCTCGGCAAGAAACGGAATAAGCGCACCAACACGCGTCGCCGGGCTGGGTTGTGCCAAAAATCCCGAAAGCCTGTTGGCCTTGATCGCATAGTGGGCCGCAACATCCACCGACAAGCCGGACTCGATCAACGCAGCAACCATTCCCGTCACGGTATCGCCCGTGCCACCCATGGCTTCCATGGGCTCGGACACTGGCTCTGCCACGGAATACCGAATACCATCTCTGTCAGCCACATAATCGACAGTGCCTTTGACCAATAGCATTTCTGCCGCATTCTCATGGGCATATGCACGTGCGATCAAATCCGGGGTATGGTTGTCATCATGCAGAATAAATCCCCGCGTATAAAAAGGATGTGGCGCGGTTTCATCCGCCAGAAAAGCCAACTCTCCGGCATCCGGGGTAAACAGATCATAGGCCGGTGCCTGTCCACTCATTTTCGCCGCGTACATGAATCCCGCATCCGCAATGAGTCTGGGGGGATGCTCCATCTCCTGAATGGCCAGCAAAACCTTGTTGTGCCAATCCACATCTGGCTGAAGATAATGAAAAACCATGGTTGAATACTGTCGCTTTGGCAACACCGTGGCCAGATGCGCATACAAGGCACGACTTCCATCGCCCACCCCCTGATCGCCCACCAAAAAGACATGGGGCATGGGCTCATTCAGAAGTCGGGCAGTCTCAACCGCTGCAGCCAGCAGGGCTGCCGTCCCTCGATCCGGAGATATCATCCGACCATCAACCACCAAATCAGCACCATCGACCACCACCGGTGCATCCAGAACCGGCACATCCAGATCCGGCACAGTTCCGACTATTGCGAGCATAAACGCCTCACTTCCTGATACGCCAAATCAAGTGCATAACCGCACAAGGTATGACCAATTTCACGGGGCGCGGGCGCGTCGTCCAATGTATGCCCGATCATGTGGACCGCCAAATACGGTACATCGGGACAGCCTCCGCCAGAAATATTGACTATTTTTCGGGTGGACTTCTCGACCGTCAATTTCATGTTGGCCGCACGAACCATCAGGTATTCACCAAAATCCTTGACCTGATACAGATCAACCGGAGCGAGCAACGGGCCAGTGACCGGCACAACATCCAATGGCGAAGCACTCTTCTCTTCCAGACTCCGAAGGATATTCAGCCCCTCG
Organism: Pseudodesulfovibrio sp. JC047; assembly: GCF_010468615.1. Lineage (NCBI taxonomy): Bacteria > Pseudomonadati > Thermodesulfobacteriota > Desulfovibrionia > Desulfovibrionales > Desulfovibrionaceae > Pseudodesulfovibrio > Pseudodesulfovibrio sp. JC047. The sequence continues at coordinate 69,821 of NZ_WUEH01000003.1, forward strand.
ATGAGCGGAAATTCGATGACCAGATCACAGCCGGTTTGAATCTCCGGGGGCGGTCCCATGACCTTGATATCCCACCCATTCCCCTGAAGGATACGCTCAGCCCGAATCACTTCGCTGGTATTCTCAAAAACGAGCAACCCGCGATCAGCGCGTTGCTCGTTCTGTGTACCAAACATTTTTTTCGTGAACTTCTCAAGAAATCCCACGTATTACCCCTTGGATAATTCGATCCGATATTCCTCGTCCGACTCGGCAACCACATTCACGGCCCATCCCTTGGAACCAGCGGCGCGTGACACATTTTCCATGGATGTCTCGGTATCCACCAAGATATCGACGGCACCTGATCCCATGGCGTCTATTTTTTGCAACATAACCAATACAGGCTGCGGACACGACAGACCGCGCGCATCTACGACTTCATTCATGACTCACTCCTTACGCCTTTTTGCGCATGGTAAAACCGATCAACAAACACACGGCCAATCCGATGAAAACAGCGGCAATGCCATGAGGACCAACCCCTTTGGGGGAACTGGCCAAACCGAAATTGTGGGCAAATGCCGCGCCGACAATCATGCCGAAAACGAAAACAGCGGCATCGCCATCCCCTTCACCGGCCATGAACAACTGGCGTCCGGGACAACCGCCTGCCAGGGCAAAACACAGACCGGCCAAAACCATGCCCATGAAATTCCACAGGGCCTGGGTATGTGCCACGGGCTGTCCCGCAAATCCCATGTTGAATTGTCCAAGGACAAGATTCACGACAAAAGCGGCGATCAACAACGCAATCAGGCCAGTCAGCAAATGAATCTGTTTGAAAAGCAACAGATCCCGAATCGCTCCCATGGTGCAGAACCGGCTCCGCTGCGCCAAAATGCCCACCAGCAAACCAACACCCAAAGAAATCAATAATGGAGCATGGTTGGCACCGGGGCCTTTGAGACTATAAAATAGCACACCGGACTTGGCTTCACCTGTAATCTGCGGATACACCACGGCCAAGACGAGCAACCCGAGCATAAACAACGGCATGAGCAGTCCGGCGGAGGTGTATGTTTTGTGACTCCGGCCCAACGAATATCCCTGCTTGAAAAAGAAGGTTCCAATACCGATACCAACAAACAAGCCGAGCAATCCGATAATCGCATTCAGATCACCACCAGCCAGCCGCAACAAGGCGCGCCACGGGCAACCGAGAAAGACCAGCGCACCGATCATGGCAAAAATGCCCAAGAAAAAACGGACCAGGGGTGCCGATCCAGCCCGAGGCCGAAAATCCTTGGCCGCAAAGGCCGCAATCATGGCACCCAACACAAAACCGATAATTTCAGGCCGCATATATTGCACGACCCCGGCCCGATGCATACCGATGGCTCCTGCGATATCCCGCTCGAAACAGGCCACACAAATACCCATGTTGCCGGGATTCCCCAAGTATTGCAGCAAAGACGCAAATACCCCAATAATCAACCCAACGCAGATGATCCCCATCCGCGATGAAAAGAAATTCTTCACATTACCCTCCAAATATCAATATTTTCAATATACCCCATACACACAATCAATAACCCCGCTGAAAAATATCGGAATTATGCCACAAGAGCCAATTGATAATATTGAGCATTTTTTTTTGAAAGATTGATTTTATCAATACTAAACGAAAGATGGCACGAAAACGTCACACAATGCCTCTTGCCTGCACCCTGAAAAAGCTCATACTCTGGCCACCTGGCAAAGTGTACTGCGAATTTCACCACAAAAGGGACGCTTTCATGAATATCCTTTTCCTTTGCACGGGCAATTCGTGTCGGAGCCAAATGGCCGAAGGGTGGGCACGACATCTGAAAAAAAACTCGCTGAATGCGTATTCAGCCGGGGTTGAAACCCACGGTATCAACCCCCATGCGGTCACTGTCATGGCCGAAGTCGGCATAGATATTTCCCATCACACCTCAAAGCTGGTTCAGGATCTCCCCAAGGAGATCGAATTCGACCTCGTTGTCACGGTCTGTGGGCACGCTCATGAGCATTGTCCGTATTTCCCCGGGCGCTCGAAAATCATGCATGTCGGTTTTGATGATCCGCCGACCCTCGCCAACGACCTGACTGACACGAACGAAATTCTGGATATCTACCGCCGAGTCAGGGACGAAATCGGCACATTTGTGAAATCTCTCCCCAAAGTCACTCTCTCTGATTCATAAGATTCAAATCAAAGACCACACCAAAGCGTGAAAACACCTGGAGAAAGCGTTGTTTTCACGCTTTTTTCATGCCCATATTCCCACTTCACTGCCATGTATCCCTTTGCAAAAAAGTCCCGATGAATTGACCACATATTTATATTATGTGTATAGACCATACTAAGCTTTGGAAGAATCACTCACCTTTTACCGCTGAACCAAAGGGATTCCCATGCATCGAATCGTCCAGTTCTCCCCGGTTATCGTCACAATTCTCATGGCTCTTCTTCCAATCCCCGAAGGGCTTTCACCCGAAGCGTGGTATTATCTCTCCATCTTTGTCGGGGTCGTGGTCGGCCTGATCGTCGAACCCGTTCCCGCGGCCTTGGTTGGACTGGCTGGAGTGACTGTTGTCGCCCTTCTCGGTCTGGTCGATCCAAGCCCGACAGCCAGTCGAGCCTGGGCCTTGTCCGGTTTTTCGAACAGCGTCATCTGGCTCATATTCGCCGCATTCATGTTCGCACTGGGGTATCAAAAGACCGGCCTTGGCAAACGAATCAGTCTCATCCTCATCAAATATCTCGGAAAAAACACGTTGGGCTTGGGCTACGCCATTGCCTGTGCCGATGGAATTCTCTCACCCTTCATGCCATCCAACACCGCCCGAAGTGCCGGGACCATTTATCCGGTCGTCAGCAACATTCCACCCATGTTCAACTCCACCCCGGACCATGACCCACGCAAAATTGGTGCGTATCTCAAATGGGTCGGCATTGCCTCGACCTGTGTGACCAGCTCCATGTTTCTGACCGCGCTGGCACCGAATCTGCTCGCCGTGGACATCATTCACAAAGCCACCGGGCTGCACATCAGTTGGGGAGAATGGGCCTCTGTCATGCTTCCTGCCATGATCCCGCTCTTTCTGCTCACCCCATGGCTTGCCTATATTATCTATCCGCCCACCCAAAAGAAATCACCCGAAGCCCCTCACTGGGCCGCATCCGAACTCACACGCATGGGACCAATCACTCGCAAGGAACTCATGATGCTCGGATATGCACTCCTGGCCCTGACTCTTTGGATTTTCGGGAAAAGAGTCGGCGTGGATTCGACCATGGCCGCCATCCTCGTCCTTACGCTCATGGTCCTGACCCGTATCATTTCCTGGGAAGACGTCATCACCAACAAAAGTGCCTGGAATGTTCTGGTCTGGTTTGCCACGCTGGTCGCCATGGCCTCCGGTCTCGACAAAACCGGCATCCTGCAATGGCTCGGTGCCCTTGTAGCCACCGATCTCCAAGGACTTCCCCCGGCAACAGTCGCCCTGATGCTGGTCATCCTCTTTTTCGTCCTGCACTATTTCTTTGCCAGCACCACGGCCCATACCACGGCCCTGCTTCCATTGGTTCTCGCCATTGCCGCACCGCTCATGCCAGCACTCATGTTGCAAAAACTCGCCCTCATGCTCGCGGCCTCACTCGGCCTCATGGGCATCATCACCCCCTATGCCACAGGTCCCGCGCCCATCTGGTACGGGTCCGGCTTTATCAGTCAGGCCAGGTGGTGGGGACTCGGCGCGATTTTCGGCGCCATCTACTTGGGAACTATGGCTGTTCTCACCAGCATTTACATCTAAACATCCCCCCAAAGACCATTCACAGCCCCGGGCGTATATGTCCGGGGCTGTACAATGTTCACGCTATTGTTGACTCTCTCGCCATTTCACGAGAGAAAGAGCCTTTTGGATGCAACGAACACAAGATTCGGACCATGGAGACCGTCTTTTCAACGTTCTTCACCGGAGAAGTGACCTCACGGGCCAAACAGCTATCCGTTTGCAATCACTGACACGCATGACGAATTTCCTCTTTTCATGATGTGATCGGTCTTTGCATTTCGACCATGTCTTTTTCACTGTGAGAAAATGACCACCTGATCGTTCTGCACACACAACTTCTTTGGTTGCCATGACACGTTCCCCTTCAGAACCGGAGGCACGGACTCATTTTGACCAAACCAACACACGGACTCCCGATGACATCTTGTCCCGGGACAACAGCAAGGATACATCCATGAACCAACACATCCCACCTCGCGGGAGCGCATTGCTTCCACTCCTCTTCTTTCTCGTCCTGTTTATCGGCACCGGGGCTTACCTCTCTGCACAAGGTGTCAGCATGGCCTTCTATCAGCTCTCGGCTGCCGTAGCGATTCTCCCGGCTATCGCCATTGCCCTGGCCATGGGCAAAGACAAACTTGACAGCAAAATAAACATTTTCCTCAAAGGTGTCGGTGACATCAACATCGTCACCATGTGCATCATCTATCTGCTCGCTGGCGGATTCGCCTCTGTGGCCAAGGCCATTGGCGGCGTCGATGCCACGGTCAATCTCGGTCTGACTTTCATCCCCCCCGAGCTTGTCTTACCCGGGCTTTTCACCATCGCCGCATTCGTTGCCACCGCCATGGGAACATCCATGGGAACCATCGCTGCCATCGCGCCCATCGCCGCCGGTGTCGCCCAGCAAACAGATATTTCCAGCGCGGTTCTCATGGGGACCATCGTCGGTGGTGCCATGTTCGGTGACAACCTTTCCATGATCTCGGACACGACCATCGCCGCCACCCGCACCCAGGGATGTGCCATGAGCGACAAGTTCAAGATGAACATTCGCATCGTCCTGCCCGCTGCCATCGTCACCCTCATTCTGCTCGGTCTGTTCGGTTCATCCGGCGGGGTCACCCACGTTTCCGACTGGCAGTTCATTCGCGTCGTTCCCTATCTGGTCATTCTCGGACTCGCCGTGGCCGGGGTGAATGTTTTTGTCGTCCTCGCATCCGGCATCGTTCTGGCCGGAGCTGTCGGACTCTTCATCATGCCCGACTATTCCCTGCTCACCTTTTCCAAAGACATCTTCAGCGGTTTCACCGGAATGCACGAGATTCTCGTTCTCTCCATGCTTGTTGGTGGACTCGGCGAATTGATCCGCTACAACGGCGGGCTGCAATGGTTGCTCGAAAAAATCAACGCCCTTGCCGTCAAAGCCGGACGCGGCAACAAACGTCGGTCCGGAGAATTCGGCATCGCCGCCCTCGTCTCCCTGGCTGATGCCTGCACCGCCAACAACACCGTTGCCATCATCCTCACCGGCCGACTCGCCAAGGAAATCGCCAATGATACCGGCGTCGATCCCCGTCGAAGTGCCAGTTTGCTCGATATCTTCTCCTGCATCGTCCAGGGTATAACCCCCTATGCAGCACAAGTGCTTCTCGCCGGGTCCATCGCAGGGATCTCCCCCGTCGCCGTCGTCACCAGCAACTGGTACTGCTTCGTCCTCGCCGCTATCTCCATCGTCGCCATCTTCACCGGCTGGCCTCAGTTGAAAAAGAAATAAAGCATGTCTTCGACGACCAGAGAGGAACCTCTTGGAAGAGGTTCCCCTCTGGACTTCCCTCCAGAACTTTTTGCCGCGCCTTCGGCGAGATCCCACGACATTCGTTGAGTGAGATTGAAAAGAATGTCTTCGACGACCAGAGAGGAACCTCTTGGAAGAGGTTCCCCTCTGGACTCCCTTCCAGAACTTTTTATCGCGCCTTCGGCGAGGTCCCACGACATCCGTTGAGTGAGATTGAAAAGAATGTCTTCGACGACCAGAGAGGAACCTCTTGGAAGAGGTTCCCCTCTGGACTCCCTTCCAGAACTTTTTATCGCGCCTTCGGCGAGGTCCCACGACATCCGTTGAGTGAGATTGAAAAGAATGTCTTCGACGACCAGAGAGGAACCTCTTGGAAGAGGTTCCCCTCTGGACTTCCCTCCAGAACTTTTTGCCGCGCCTTCGGCGAGATCCCACGACATTCGTTGAGTGAGATTGAAAAGAATGTCTTCGACGACCAGAGGGGAACCTCTTGAAAGAGGTTCCCCTCTGGACTCCCTTCCAGAACTTTTTATCGCGCCTGCGGCGAGGTCCCACGACATTCGTTGAGTGAGATTGAAGAAACAAGAGGGATAAAAAAGACGATGGGGAAAAGGAAGAGAGCCTTGCACAAAGTATTTCTTTTAAGGTTGTTTCAAAAAAGTCTGTAAAAAATACATTTTTTTTACAACGCTCTCCCAAGAGCCGCACGAACAAATGCCGCCGACAGCCCTCGCGAAGCGACCCAAAAAGTTTAGGAGAGTCCAGAGAACCTTTTTCAAAAGGTTCTCTGGCAGGTCCAGGACAGCGTCCTGGTCCCGCTGAAGGCGACCCCCGGTAGGGCACCAAAAAAGGCTGTCATGCGCGTGCATGTCAGCCTTTTTTTGGGGATCGATAATATCGAATTACAGTCAGGACTGAGGGGTTTCAGCCGAAACGTTTTTTACCATCCGCGAGTTTGAAGGATATCGTGAACCTTGTCAGCGGTTTTCTTTTCCACGATAACCATCTTCTTGGCTTGGGCCTTGCGGATTTTTTCAGTGAGTGATTCGATGTCAGCGGGCTTTTCCATGAAATCCATGGCACCGAGCTTCATGGCCTGAATACCGGCTTCAAGAGTGGCCTGGCCAGTGAGCAAAATCACTTGCATTTCCGGGTGGCTTTTCTTGATAACTTTCAGCATATCAATGCCATTCATATCGGGCATTTGCAGATCAAGAACAATCGCATCGTATTCGTTGGAATCCAAAGCGGTCACGGCATTTCCGGCTGTTTCGGCGGTGGACACATCCATGCCACGCAGCTTCATCCGTTCGGACAATGTTTCCAAAAACTCAACTTCGTCATCGATAAGCAATACTTTTTCAGCCATTGTATTTCTCCTGAGAGGTATGAATGGTGTTAGTCGGTTGCGTCCTGAGCTGGAAGGAACAGCTCGGTAGTTCGCAGATTTTCATCGACCGTCACGGTGACGTTCATGGTCTGAAGCGTCGATGAAAACACATGGTCATTCTTCAGCGGTGCATCCTTTCCGGGGACGGAAAGGGAGAACGATGCTCCACCATTTACGGGTTTCACACTCAAAACCAGGGTATCGTCAGCGTCCATGGAGTCGATTGCCGCGAGAATCGAGGAATGCAGCAACTGCATCAGATCAAAAGGGTTGGCCAACTGGGAAACTGGTTCACAGTCTCCGAGTATCAGCCTGATCTGTCGCATATCGGCAAGGCGGGCAGCCAGTGCTCTGGTCAAATCGAGAATCTCCACGAAATTCACTTCGCGGACAGTCTCATCCGTTGAATGCGCAAAGGCGTTCATGTTCTTGATAATTGTATCGCCGCGTCGGATCTGGCCCTGAATGGAGTTGGCGACCCCTTTCAACCGATCCGGCTGAAGTGGAATGCCGCGTTCTGCCATCACCGTCAAGTCCTCGATCAATCCGGCCGCTTCGTTGATAACGGCAAAAACGTTCTTGATTTCGTGCGAAACCGACGCACTGACGCGGCCGAAAAATTGCAGTCCTTCGCGGGTATCGAGAGTCTGTGTCATGCTCAAATCTCCTTGTCTCAGCCTTGCGCTTCCTGAATTTTCGCCACCAGATCTTCAATCTGAATCGGCTTGATCAAATAGCTGCATCCAGCGGCGCATCCGGCCTTGAAATCAGTTTCGGAACCGTGTCCCGAAAGAAAAACATACTTCATGGTGGGATGATCTTTGGCGAGCAGCTCCATCAAATCAAGACCGCTCATTTTCGGCATTTTCATATCGAGAACAGCCACGGCGTATTCGGTAGAGGCGGCCATTTTCAAGGCTTCCTCCCCGTTATCGGTCCAATCCGCGTCTATATCGCGAAACCCGAGTCGTTCTGCCATGGCGGAAACAAGTTCCACCTCATCGTCAACCAACAATACTTTCATGGATTTACGCCTTATGTGGACCCTGAAGGGGCATTATTATGGTAAACACTGTTCCTTTTCCAACTTCACTTTCCACAGCCATGGTGCCACCCAGTTCCTGAACAAGCCCATAGGTAATGGACAGTCCGAGACCGGTGCCACCCCGTTTTTTCTTGGTTGAAAAAAACGGGTCAAAAATACGTTTCATATCAGCCTCCGGGATGCCGCATCCATCGTCATCCACGGAAAAAATCAGCCGATTTTCAGTAATTTTGCGAGCGGCAATGTACAATTGTCCGCCATCATTCATGGCCTGGAACGCGTTGTTGATCAGGTTGAGAAAAATTTGTTGCAACTTGCCACGATCAGAAACAAATGGCGGCAGGTTTTCCGGAATATCCATGGTAATGGTAATTGACCGATATTCGGCTTCCTTTCGCAGGAAATCGACCACTTCATCAGCCAAATCCTTGAATTCGATGGAATCCTGTTCCACATCGATATGGCGAGCAAAACTCAATAACCGCTTGGTAATCTTGCCACACCGCGTCACTGAATCCAAAATGGACTGTATATTCGAAAGCAGTCGATCGTCGTGCGCGTATTCCTTTTTGAACACGAACAGATCTTTAATCAGCCCAGCCTTTTCGTTGATGATCGACAAGGGATTGTTGATCTCATGGGCCACACCGGCAGCCAGTCGTCCGATGGAGGCCATGCGGTTGGTATGCTCCATCCGGTGCAACGTCCGCGCCCGGGTCTGGTCCGCAATGTAAATTTTGTTGACCATATAGGTCGCGACTCCCACGATAACCAAAAGAATCACAATGATACTGGAAACGAGTATCCACAGCAATTCCATGCGAATCGTCTCCAATGGTTCCATCAGGGTCGCAGTTTTTTTCACAATCAGGACAATAAACGGCGTTCCACGAACATAGGCATACCCCACGGTATAGTCGGTACCGTCCTTTGCCAGAATCTGATTCACACTGGTCCGTTCGGAATAGGTGGGCAAGAACAGATCGACCTTGGAAAAGACATCCCCGTGTTCACGAGACGGCGTCTGAATAACTCCCTGCGTGTCCACGACAAAGGCGTCTCCGCCTCCGGGAAGATCAATGGAGGAAAGAATGGCGTTAAACTTACCAGTATCCAATGTTGCCCGGAGGACAAAATCCTCTCCGGTTTTTTCGTCACGAACCCGCCGAGCCACCACCAGATGCGGTTCATCACGAAATCCGAGAAACACATCACTGGTGTAGGTTCCGCGCTCCATGGTGCCGGTGAACCATTCCTGTCCACTGTAATCAATGCCGAGAAAATCGTGCGGTCCGATATACGCCACCTGCCGTCCCTGACTATCGATGATGCCGATATCCACGAACCCACCGAAACTATTTTTCAGAGAGGCAAACACCCTTTTGAGGGTCTGGCTTTGACGCAAGGTGGACAGCCCCTGATGCTGGGCGATAAAGTCGAGAGCATTGGTGCGCTCTTCGAGAAAGTAGGCCACGGTCCGACGTGTGTTGGATGTCGTTCGGGCCGTGCGCAAAAGATTTTCCGATTCAAGAGAACGCTGGGTGACGTTATAGTCGATGCAGGCCATGACCATCAGGGGAACCAACGCAACCACCGCCAAAATAACAATGGCGATCCGCCAAATGCGTCGATAGTTGAACAGATTCTTCCCCGGTCCGGTTCCGGAATCGGTGTCCCAGAACTTTGGTCTGATTTTTTCGTATATATCCATAACGTCACCCAGGCTTGCTTACTTTGTTTCCTGAACCTTTTCGTTCGCGGCCTTGAGAGTTTCACTCAAGACATCAATATCTACAGGCTTGTGCAGATAGGCAAACGCGCCCAGTTCCATACAGATCTGACGGTCCTTTTCCGAACCATGACCGGTCAGAATGATGACCTGAATGTTCGGATGATCGGCCTTGACCCGACGCAAGACCTCGATCCCGTCAATACCGGGCATCTTGAGGTCGAGAATCATGACTTCAGGCTCGTCGTCGCGAACCAGATTCAACGCGGACTCACCATCAAAAACCACCGCAGAGCCCATGTCACGCATCATCAGACGCTCGGACAAGGTCTGGACAAACTCCCGTTCGTCATCGACCAGCAGCACCTTTGACGGGATATCGAAATCCATCTTGCGATAGATATCAGTCTGATGAAACCCCTTGCCAACCATGGTCTTCACGGAATCAACCCCGTCAACAGCACTGACGATATCGGTCAATTCACGTTCAAGACGCTCCAGCATGAGAACATGCTTGTTGATCGTCAAGGTCACTGCCCGATCTCGTGCCGTGACTGAAACGGTATGGCCCTCGGTGGCCAAAACGGTCCCGACCTTGGCCGCCAGCATGAAGTCAGCGGCACGGGCCTGTGAAATCTCCGAGACCTGAACCGCGTCATTGGCGAGCTGCTCCACAATGAGATCAGCACTCCGGTCCACGCCCACAGACGCGACAGGCACCACGATGTCGTACAGCGACTCGGCCCACGGGTCCTTCACACCTTTCAAAGATTCAACCCAGGTCGCACGGTCGCCGTCATCCTTATGAATAAGCTTCAGGGCATGCTTTTCTGCAAATCCTTCAGCCTTTTCCGCGACTGCCAACCGTTCTTTCATTGAAGAGACAAGGCAGACCTTGAGGATATGATCGATATCAGGTGCTGGCAACTGTGAGGCAAACCCTGAAAACAGCAATTTGTCCTGTTCCATGAGCTTCTGGGCCATGGCGAATCGAAGCCAGGCAACCGCCCGCTCCTTTTCATGACTGAACGTGTTGAAAACCGACCCCTTGGCCTGAAAAGACCGGGTAATCTTGTCTTCGGACATCCCGGAAAGTCTTACGGCCTCGGCCACAATTTCCTGATCGGTTACCAAACGGTATCCCGTGGCATCCACCACACGCTTGACCACGACACCAGCTTCCGAAAACAAACCGTTAAAAACAGTAATAACAGACATTGTTTACTCCTCGTTCGTCGCGTCTCACGCAAGACGGCACACGGTTGTCAGTGGGCAGTTGTCTTCCTGACCGTCTGCGTGTGCACTCTCATGCGTCGCGCAAATAGCGGTTTCCATGGTCGGGTAGACGTGGTCTCTGCCAATCTTTTCCAACAGGTGGGTCCGTTCGAGCACAGCCATGACCGCCTCATTCACCCCACACAGAGACATGTCCAAACCAGAGGCACGAACACGATCCACAATCAGGGACAGGGCTTCCTCGCCCGAAGCGTCCATATCGTTGATCCCGTTGGCCACGATAATGATATGCCGAAGTTTTTCGTTACTCATCATGCGATCCGTAATCTGATCTTCCAAAAAGCTCGCATTGGCAAAAAACAGCGGGCCATCGAACCGGACCACGGCGATATGCTGACATTCCTTGAGACCGAAAGCCGTGGCGTCACGCAAAGATTCATCGTCCGAGCGGGACAGGTTGGCGACCTTCGGACGCATGGACTTGTACAGGAAGACAGCCAGCGACAACGTGACGCCGACCATGATGCCTTTGTCCAGATGTGGCGCAAAGCCCAGGGTACAGAGGAAAGACAGGACCGAGATGGCACCATCATACCACTGCGCCTTCCAGGCATGAATGAAACCGGACGCATTGATGAGACCAATGACCGCCATCATGATGACTGCGGCCAATACCGCCTGGGGCAAATGATATAACAACGGAGTGAAGAACAACAGGGCGATGACGACCATCAGCGACGTGAAGACGCTGGACATGCCGGTCACGGCTCCTGCCTGCAAGTTGACGGCAGACCGCGAAAACGACCCGGATGCGGGATAGGATTTGCCACACGCACCAAGGATGTTGGCAAGCCCCTGACCGATAAGTTCCTGATTCGGATCAAGCCGTTGCCCGGTTTTGGCAGCCATGGCCTTTGCAATGGAAATGGCCTCCATGAACCCAAGCAGGGAAATGATGGCCGCAAATGGCAGGAGATGCAGCATTACCTTGAGATCAAGACTCGGTGCAGAAATGGCTGGGATACCGGAAGGAACAGTGCCGACAACCGCGCCTCCGCCCATCATTTTCATCCCGGCGGTATCGATTCGAGTGTTGCCGACCTTCAACCGCCACGTGCGGCCATCCGTCACCATCCCGGCAGGGACGGTCCCCTGCGTGTAAAAAGCCATGCTCCCATTCGCTTCTTCGACTCCGTCAAACAATGTGGCACGGAGTGCGGCCCGCTGATTATGGGCCTCCAACTTCAAACGGGAAATCTGCACGTTAATCACATTGAGGTCATGTTCGGCATCCAGAATGCCCACAGCATCCTTGGCCTTCTTCGCCTCGTCCATACGACCATTGAGGACGGTCCTTTGAACAGCCAACTGGTCAATGCCTTCGATGGCCGTGTTGAAAGAAGCGATTGATGTCCGGACTTCAGAAGACTGGACAGTATCCATGGAAACCGATGCGTCATGATTGAACCCAACCGCCCATGACAGGGCCGTGGTCACCACGACCGCTACCAGCACATTGGGAATTTTCGGATTGATCCGTTTCAACACGATCATGATGGCAAAAGCGAGCAACCCCATGGCGAGCGTTGGCCAGTGGGTATAATGAAATGCCCCTTCGACCACTCGAATAATGGTTTCATAGTGGTGTTCGGCCTTATCGACTGACACACCAAACATCTTGGACAACTGGGATGAAGCGATGATGATGGCGGCCGCATTGGTAAATCCGTTGACGACCGGGTGAGAAAGGAAGTTGACCACCAGGCCCAACTTCAACACACCGAGCATGAACTGGAAAAGCCCCACCATGAGCGCAAGAAGAATTGCATACGCGATGTACCCCTCGCTACCAGCGGTTGCCAACGGTTCCAGCGAGGCGGCCGTCATCAGGGAGACCACGGCCACCGGGCCGGTCGCTAACTGACGGCTCGAGCCGAATAATGCAGCAACAAGAGGGGGTAAGAAGGAGGCGTACAAGCCGTAATACGCTGGCATTCCAGCGAGTTGTGCATACGCCATAGATTGAGGAATGAGTACGAGAGCAACAGTCAACCCCGAAATGGCATCAGCGCGAAGCGACGCCATATTGTACCCTTTGAACCAGTCAATGAAGGGGAGTATTTTCGAAAGCATTCAGCCTCTTCCTTGCTATGGAACCTGTAACATCCTGCGGCATGTCAGCATCAATTCGTTAAACAATGCACCCGCATCGTACAGATTGAAGTTTTTGAATCGAACCAAACCATCCACCATGGTAAACAGAATGAGTGCTGATTTTCGGGGGTGAATTTCATGGTTGATGGACCCGTCTTCCTGTCCTGTCACAATCGCCTTTTCGAAAATATCGACCAGGCAGTTGTATATCGCTTCCAGATTTCCTCTGAATTCCGGATTTGACTCGGAAAATTTATAGAGAAAATGTCGATGCAGGAGTAAAAACTTGTCTTCCATCAAACCCGCCAGATACAGATAGAACGAGACGACCTCCTCCGCCATCTCCAGCCCTGAATCAAACGGTCTGTTCTCAAAGAACCGTTCGAACTGGTCCTCAATCTCATCTCTGGTCTTTTCCAAAATGGCCAGCAGCAATCCTTCCTTGCTTTTGAAGTGATAGAAGATCGTCCCCTCAGCCACACCGATCACCCGAGCCAATTCCTGACCCGAGGTGTCTGCGAACCCTTTATTCGCAAACAAAACCGTCGCGACACTGAGTATTGCGTCCTTCTTCTTCATGCTGTCAAACCATCCTTTTCCGAAAACCGAGTAATCACTCAGTTTTCGATTTATACTTTTCAATCATCTGGAATGTCAAAACAAACGGCAAAACTGAGTGTACACTCAGTTTCATATTCAATCAACCCAAAATCATTGAACAAATTGAGAGAATTTTCACATGCCGTCGCATAAAAAAATAAAAAAAAAGCGAAAAAAGTGACACTTTGTGAAAAATCACGTCAGCAATGACACCTTTTCCTGACATCTTTCTCAGCAAGACATTATGAGATATATTATATTGTAATATACTGTGTCTTTTGAATTTAATTCATAATTTCCTGCAAAATTAGCAGGTTAGTTCTTCAAAAAAGAAAAAGAACTGGACTTTTCCAAGAGAAGAGAGCAAAAAAGGACGCTGAGATTCGTTCGGGGGGAACGAAACCCACCCCGCCACATCTCAAAATGCCATAAGCACCATGACGCATACACGTATTCGCCATGGTGTTTCAGCAAGGTTATTCTGATCGTCATTTCATTTCGACAATACAACAAAGAGTGTCATTTCCCATGGACAAGTTACAAAAAAAGTATGGTTTTTGGACGGCGACCGCCATGGTCGTCGGCATTGTCATCGGCTCCGGGGTCTTTTTCAAGGCGGATGACGTACTCAAGGCCTCCGGTGGAAGCCTGACAACCGCCCTGACAGCCTGGCTGATCGGTGGGTCCATCATGGTTGTCACGGCCTATGTCTTCTCCAAGATCGCCACACGCATCGAACGCGTCAACGGCGTGGTGGACTATTTCGAACAGGCCTATGGCAGAAAAGCCGGATACATGGTGGCCTGGTTCATGACTTTCATCTATTATCCGACGCTCGTCGCAGTTCTGGCCTGGGTCTCCGCCAACTATACCGGTGCCTTGCTCGGATCAAGCGATCTGGTCTGGCCCATTTCCTTCGTCTATCTGACCGGATTTTTCCTGCTCAACTATTTCTCGCCGGTTCTGGCCGGAAAATGGCAGGTCACATCCACAGTGGTCAAACTGATTCCCCTGGGACTGGTCGCCATTGTGGGCGGCTTTGCCGGTTTGTCCAGCGGCATGACCATGGACAACTTCACCAACGCCGCGCAAACCGTTGCCGGCAGTGGCGGCGGATTGGCCGTGGCCACCCTGTCCACTGCATTTGCCTATGAAGGATGGATCATCGCCACGGTCATCAATGCCGAACTGAGAGACGCCAAACGGACCCTGCCCCGGGCATTGGTTGTGGGGACCATCGCCGTCGTCTGCATCTACATGCTCTACTATCTGGGAATTTCCGGTGTGCTCACCAACGATCAGGTCTTGGCCGCCGGTGACGACGCGCCAGTCAAGGTCATCGCCCTGATCTTCAGCAAACTGAGCGGCACGGTGCTGACGCTTTTCGTCATCATTTCCTGTCTGGGCACCCTCAACGGTCTGATCATGGGATCAGCCCGAGGCATGTTCTCCATCGCCTCGCGCAACATGGGCCCCAAACCGGACTACTTCAACAAGATCAACCCGCAGACCAACAGCACCACCACCTCGGCCATCATGGGCTACGTCCTGTCCTGTTTGTGGCTGATCGTCTGGTATGGCAACTTCATGGGCTGGTGGGGTCAATTCATGGACATCTCTGAATTGCCCATCGCTTTCCTGTACGTCATCTACATTTCCATATACATCTGGGTGATGAAGACGTTCACCGACCTCGGTGCCTTCAGCCGATACATCTGTCCAGTCCTGGCCGGATGCGGATCGCTCTACATCATCTGGGGTGCGATCCAGAAGGACATGTTCACCCATTTCCTCATCCTCTCACTGCTGATCCTCGGCTCCGGATACGCGCTGATGAACACCAAGCGATAACCCAATCACGACCCATTACAGCGGGCCGCACTTTCGGATTCTTCCGGGAGGCGGCCTGTCTTTTTTGGGACGCCTTCCTTCATGTACAAGGGAGTTGACTCAGCGAAATTTCAATGCTTGAGTACAACAGACCGAACGAATGAATATATATTCACCTTTCATACAAGGATACATCATGTCTCAACCAACCTTTTCCGACATCGAATCAAAACTCCACTCCCTCCTTGGAGAAGCCATTCCTGCGACTCCCATCAGCAATGTCAATGAAGGCCTGCGTGTGGCCGACGCCCTGGAAGCCAAAGGCTACTCCTTTGCCCTGAAAGACCTGTGCGCAAAAAGCCTCAGCGATTCCTCGTGGCGGGCCACCTTTTCCCTGAACGGACAGGATGCCATGGCTGAAAACGCCGACGCCGCAGTCGCCATCTGTGTCGCAGCCCTGGCCGCACTGGAAAACCAGACAGCCGAGGCCTGATCAGATTTCACCCACGTCCAAGGAGTTCACCGTGAGCCACACCGCACCGTCTTCCGCGCAATACCAGGCGATTCTGGAAAGCATTTCCGACGGTGTGTTCACGGTCGATCAATCCTGGCACATTCTGTCCTTCAACCGTGCGGCTGAAGAAATTACCGGCATTCCCCGAGAGGAAGCCATTGGCCGACGGTGTTCGGACGTCTTCCGGTCCACCATGTGTGGCGATCAGTGCTGTTTGCGAGAGACCCAACGGACCGGAAAACCACTCATCGGCCGAACCGGGTACATCATCGACGCCAACGGCAATCGGATTCCCATCAGCTTATCCACCGCAGTCCTCAAAGAAGCGGACGGCACGGTCATCGG
Organism: Pseudodesulfovibrio sp. JC047; assembly: GCF_010468615.1. Classification (NCBI taxonomy): domain Bacteria; kingdom Pseudomonadati; phylum Thermodesulfobacteriota; class Desulfovibrionia; order Desulfovibrionales; family Desulfovibrionaceae; genus Pseudodesulfovibrio; species Pseudodesulfovibrio sp. JC047. The sequence goes on from NZ_WUEH01000003.1 coordinate 86,269, forward strand.
CGGGGCCGAGACCTTCCGGGATCTGAGTGAAGTGGAGGCATTACGGGATGAACTCGAAGGTCGCTTCCGCGTCGGAGATCTGGTCAGCCGCAGTCCGCTCATGCAACGGGTCTTTTCCGCACTCGAACCAATCGCAGCCAGCTCAAGCACTGTGCTCATCCTTGGCGAAACCGGCACGGGCAAGGAATTGATCGCCCGAACCATTCATGCCCTCAGTGACCGAAGCGACCACCCTTTCATCGCCCTGAACTGTGGCGCCCTGCCGGAAACATTGCTCGAATCCGAACTGTTCGGGTACAAGGCCGGAGCATTCACCGGCGCACAAAAAGACAAACCCGGACGGTTTTCCCTAGCTGCCGGAGGCGTGCTCTTTCTGGACGAAATCGGGACCATCAGCCCGGCCATGCAAATTCGCCTGCTCCGGGTTCTTCAGGAACAGACCTTTGACCCGCTCGGCAGTGTCACCCCGGAACACGCGGACGTGCGCATCATTGCCGCCACCAACAGCGATCTGGCCCAACTTGTTGACGAAGGTTCTTTCCGCGAAGACTTTTATTACCGGATCAACATCGCTCGCGTGGACCTGCCCCCCCTGCGACGGCGCAAGGAAGACATCCCTCTACTTGTTATGGACTTCATCCAACATTTCAACGCACTGCAAGGGAAAAAGGTAGAGGGTCTCGCTTCTGAGACTCTTTCGCTCCTCATGATGCATGACTGGCCCGGCAACGTCCGCGAACTGCGAAATGCCGTTGAACGTGCGTTCATCGTCTGCCATGAAGGATTGATTGAACCAACCCATTTGCCCGATCAATTCCTGGGGCCGAAAAAAACACAACTTCCCGGAGACGCTGGGCTGGAAGCCACAGTGCAAACGGTTGAAAAACAACTGATTCACGATGCTGTCGTCCGCAACAACGGCAACCGGCTGGCTGCGGCAAAAGAACTCGGAATCCATAAAAGCACCCTTTTCCGCAAGATCAAACAACTCGATATTGACCTCCCCCATCGCGACGGCCGATCCTCGGAATAAGCCTCCATACAGTCGCTAAAAAGCGACCCTTTTCCACCGATAGAGTTGCATAACTAGGACTCTTCGTCGATCCCACCCTTTTCTCGAAAATCAATTTAGTCTGTAAAAACAATATGTTTTATGACTTTTTGTTCAGCCCACCGAATTGGCATGATTAATGCTTTTATGCAGGGAAAGGAGCAAGGCAACCATGAATGCGGCTTTCAGCGTATGGGAAAATCGGATCGCCCCTGTTTTTGACGTGACCCCGGAATTAGTCATTGTCACCCAACAGGCGGAGCGATTCATCATGAAAAGACTCCCCATACAAGACAACTCACCGTCCACTCTGGTCGAGACCCTTTTGGGAAAACATGTGTCCGTCCTGGTATGCGGTGCGATATCTCGTCCGCTCCAGAACGCGATCACGACACGAAATATTGTCATTTTCCCATTCATTAGTGGACAACTCGACACAGTCGTCAACGCATGGCGAACCGGGGACCTTGAAAACGACCGTTTTCGAATGCCCGGTTGTGGACACCGACATGGCCGTTGCCACGGAAACCAGGAGACGACGCCAGGCCAGCGTGGGGCGGGTCACATGAATCGCCATGGAAGAAAGCGAAACGACCACCCCATCACCTTCATGGCCCACGCCAGATATTCCGGGTCTCTCCCCGACACAGCGACAGCGAACGAACCAGTATGTCGCTGTCCACGATGCGGGCTGGTCATGCCCCATGTGCCGGGGGAGCCTTGCGCCCAAAGACGATGTCCCAATTGCCACGCACCCATGGTGCGGGCGTAATAACAGACGAAGGAGGCACTCATGCCAGGAAGAAATGGAACAGGCCCGATGGGAATGGGCTCACGGACAGGCCGAGGGCTTGGAACGTGCACAGGGACCACAACCACGGTCAACCAGCCATATGGACAAGGATTTGGCCGGGGTTTCGGAATGAGAAATGGTATGCGAAACGGTATGGGGATGGGCGGCCAGGGCTTTGGCTATCGCCGAGGCCGTGGCGGCGCAGGGTATGGATGGGGCATGAATCCCGGATTCAACACCCAATACGCCCCGATTCCCCAGGACGATCAGCAGGCTTTGGAAGAACAGGCCGCGTTTCTGGAAGCTGAACTCAAAACGATTCAGGAACAGTTGGCAACGCTGAGAAGCGAGCCGCAGGAATAACTGACCTTCCCTCACACACAGACGGCCACGAGACTCGATCTTGCGGCCGTCTCAAACTATGAATGGCAGGGCATTGGACCGCAAAACGCCTCATGCCACCTGGAGCACCCCATGACAAAAATCGGTATCATTCGCTGTGAAAAAAATGAAACAACCTGTCCGCTGACCGGCTGTCTCACCTGCCTGCATCAAAAAAAGCAGGCATTTTCATCCTATGACGACCCTGAAATTATCGGCGTGTTCACCTGTCGATGCCCCGGGGACACCATCGAAAACATGGCCAAGATTCTCAAGGCCAAAGGCGCGGAAGCCATCCATATTCCAACCTGCCTGTTCTCAAGCAAGACAGACGGGAAATGGTTTCTGGAACCGGGCGGTTTCTGTGCGGACATTGACGAACTGACAGACCGCATCAACAAGGCGACCGGACTTCCCTGCGTCAAGGGGACTGCCCATCTGCCAGAAGGCTATACGCCCGCAGTGTGACGCACGTTTTTTCACGAAAAACGACATAAACAACGACCAGATATCCCGGCAAAGAAGTTCGCGTCATAACCATGGAAAAAGCACACGATATAGCGTACTTTCTTGAGGAATTTGTCGAAATGATCCCTTGAGCCTGATCTGCTCTCGCGCTTCAGCTCACGAAAACACCCAACAAGGAGGCTCTTCCGATGGACACAGCACTCACCGAGGAACTGACGAAATTCCTCGACACCTGGACGATCGACCCCAACAAGACCAAGACCTGTTTTGAAAGTTTCAAGGAACATTTGGAAGGATTGGACGGGGTTTCCCTTGATTTCGTCGCCCGTCCCGGCATCACGTATTCTCTCCGGGCAAAACATGCCAACCAAAAAAAACGCACCCTGTTTGCCATGGTTGACATCATTGACGACGATCCCGCCGATCGATGGCTGTCAGTCTGTTTCTACAAGGAACTGGTCGATGATCCCGATGAAATCGGCGATGAAGTTCCCGAAGGGTTGCTGGGAGAAGACGCCAAGTGCTTCGACCTCTACGAAGGCGATGACGCCAAAGTCAGCTATATCAAGGACCGGCTCAGCGCGGCCAGTGCGTCGGCTGCTGCCGAATAGACGGACTCCACCAACCAAATGTGGCGCGAATCTTTTTCAAAGATTCGCGCCACTTTCGTCATAGTCCCCTCAGATCGGGGTCCATGACGACCTCGGAAACGTGCGGCGACCAACCGCACAAATATTTACACAGTCCCGACTTTCTCGATCAGGGCCTTGCACAGTTGATCGGCACAGGACGTGGGTTTCTTGCCACAGGTAATGCCACTGAGCTTCTCCACGATTTCGGAAACATCCATGCCTTCAACCAGTTTGGCGATGGCCTTGAGGTTGCCGTCACATCCGCCGGTAAAACTGACATGCTGCAATATGTGATCTTCCACGACAAATCGAATCATCTTGGCGCACACGCCCTTGGGGATGAAGGTATCAGCATCGCCCGGCACAGTGCTCGCAGACACGCCCTCACGTGGGGCCAACGGGGCCAATTCAAAAAGTGTTGTATCCATTTTCGATCCTTTTTTACTTAATAATCTTTGCGTCTGGCGAATGAACCACCCGTGACGCTGAAGGTATTTTCGACCACGAAAATCGCATCGGGGTCCACTTCGAGCACTCGTTGCTCCAATCCGCGAAGCCGCAGGTTATCGGTGATGGAAAAGATCATGTCCACATCCTCCCCCGAATACCCGCCAACGCCTGGAAAAACCGTGGCGTGATACATCCCGGACCGAGTTATCGCCTTGACCAACTTGTCAGCATGGCGACTGACGATACGCACGGCCTTCCGCTGGTTAAACAGGGAAAGAACATACTCGGTAATAACGGAACTGATAAACAGCATCACCAGTGACGCGATTATCGTATCCGGCATGAACCGGCTCAACGCGAATCCCATAACCACCGTGTTGGTGGAAAAATAGAACACGCCAAACCGAATTCCGAACTTCCGGTTCAAAATGATCGCGACGACATCAAGTCCACCGCCGCCACCATAGGACCGAAGAATGATACCGCAGCCAGCTCCCATGATCGCACCGGATGTGATGGCCGCATAGATTTCATTCTGTATACCGAGATCGACCTGCACGAATGACGTCATCAGAGAGACCACGCCCATCGTGAACAGGTTCAGAAAGAAAAACCGTCTGCTGACCCCTTTCCATGCCAAAAGGAACAAGGGGATATTCAGTATCACATACCACCATGCCAGTGATAGTTCCGGATTCAAATTCTGAAGGACTACCGCCAGACCATACATTCCAGCGGGGATAAAATCATGATGGGCCGCGACTCCATTGTAGCCGACAACAAAAACAAACGACCCCATCACGAGCAGAAAGACATTCCACATCAGTGAATCAGTAAGTAACCTCAGACGGTTGGCCATAGTTTCGCTTCTCCTGCCTCCGAAATTTCGGGGAGCCACCATATAGAGCAAACAGGATACCTGCAAGAATAATCGTACCACTCAAAACCTGGATCAAAGTGACTGGTTCATCAATGACAATCCATGCGATCAAAGCACTCACTGGAGGCAATGTATAATAGAACAACATGGCCTTTGGCGCGCCCATGATCTGGACGGCTTCGTTCCAGAACAGACAGCACAGGATGGAAGCGCACACAGCAAGATATCCAAGTGACCAAATCAGGTCTGTGGTGAATACTGGCATGGTCAATTGGCCACCTGTTTCCCATAAATACAGAGGGATGATATACAGGGTTCCAAAAAGACACAGCGACATCAACAAACTGATCGAACTGAGTTTTCCGGTAATCCGGCTGATGGTCGTATTATACACGGCAGACATAATGGCCGAACTCAAGATAAGCAGATCACCTGTGGCAAATCGCAGGGCCAACAAGCGGCTCAATTGGCCGTCTGTCACCAACAGGACAATGCCAAACGTACTGACCACAATTCCAACATACATGCAGGGACGAATTTTCGTCTTGAAAATGAACTGGGCAATCAATGCCGTCAACAGTGGGGACAACGTGGCAATCAATGACATGTTCAAGGCCTCAGTGGTTTCACCAGCCATGAAAATCACGGTGTCGTACAGTGAAACTCCTGTCAAAGCGATGAAACTCAACTCCTTCCACAAACGGGCCACAACGTGCCGTTCCCGCCAAAAAGACCGAATTCCAAAAGGCAGAAAAATAATGGTGGCCACACCCCACCGAAGCAGATTCAGTGTTGCCGGCTCGACCATGTCCGCCAACCCACGAGCAGCAACAAAGTTCCCACTCCAATTCAAAATCCCAACAATGATAAATACGTACCCAGCAACTTGCGTTTTCCTAAAAGCATTCCAAGTCATAACAATACCCTCAAAATATGAGGCCTACCCGCTCACAATGATCGGATAGGCCTTAAACCCCACTTACAGAGAATTTCAGAGAAATCTCTGGTGAGGATGTCGGTCAATCACAATTGAACCGGATAAGCCCTTGGGCGGAACCTGCTTCCTGCGCAGGGCGGGATTCTTTCACAAAAGAATCGGGGTCAGGAGGCTCAATAACCCAAGGCAATAAGGTTATCCCCTGCTGCGCTCGCACGATCCCATCCCAAGGGCTACTTTTCGAAGCGACGTTCTCTGCCAACTTCGAAATCCGTTTTGCACAATCACGGCGCATTTAGCACGACTCGTGCCAAACGCGTAACTATATGAAATTAAATAACTTATTATCATAATTACCCACTCCAACCAACAAAAGACGACATTGTCGTCGCCTTTCATAGGATTTGTGGGCCTAACCCCTCTTTTTTATTGGAATTATATTTTTACGACATTCATGACGCTCCACACGTCTTGTTTGTCGTCTCTTCTCGGAGCCTCCCGGCTATAACCCGTGCTTTTTCAACTTGCGTTGCATGGTTCGCATATTCAACCCCAGTTCCTTGGCGGTGAGACCTTTTTTCCAATGATTTTTTTCCAAAGCCTTCAGCAACAGATGCCGCTCGATCACATGCATCGCCTCCGTCAGCGTGGCGCATTCCGAGGCCTCGCTCATAGCTCCGTCCAAATCGGTCTGTCCATCAATTGTTTGAATTCCCAAATCGCTGAACACCATTTCGCCAAAAGTGAGATATCGTTCCAAGACGTTCTGAAGTTCTCGAACATTGCCCGGCCACGGATGCCCATCCAGTGCTGCCCGGATTTTACTAGGGATACGCGGCACGCCTTTTTCGGAACCAAGGTACCGAACCATGAATTCATTGATCAACAAAGGCAGATCTTCCAAACGATCACGCAAGGGAGGGATATGGATAGGCAGAACGTGCAGACGATAGAAAAAATCCGACCGCATGCTTCCCTGCTTGACCAGCTCGTTCAAATCCCTATTCGTTGCGGCAATAAGCCGAAATTTCGAAGAACACGGCTCATTACCGCCCACAGGGGTATACAATTTAGATTCCAAAGCACGAAGCAACTTAACCTGAAGCGACAAATCGATTTCACCAACTTCATCCAGAAACAACGTGCCGCCATCGGCTGCGCCCAAATACCCTTGTCGATCAGTTGTCGCACCGGAAAACGCGCCCTTCTGATGTCCGAAGAATTCACTTTCCATCAAATTGGCCGGAATGGCGCCGCAGTTCACCGGCACGTATGGTCCCAAGGCACCGGACTGTTCGTGGATGGTCTGCGCGACCAAATCCTTGCCAGTCCCGGTTTCTCCAAAAATAATAACATTTGCATCGCGCTTGGCGGCCTTCATGATGAGTTTGAAGACATCCCGCATTCCCTGGCTCTTCCCGATAATCGGACCGAACTTGTACCGATCTTCCAATGAGCCTTGAAGACGTTGATTTTCCTGCAACAGCTCGTATTCACGGAGCTTCTGGGCACTGACATCCATCATGATGCCTTCCAGTGCCACGGGATTGCCCGCCTTGTCGTAAATACATTCGCCCTGATCCGAAATCCATTTCCGCTGATCCGATCCGAGACACACCCGATACAACAGTTTGTATGGCTGCTTGTTCAAAATGGCCGAGTTCTGCGCCTTTCGCATACTGTGCAAATCGTCGGGATGCGCGAGTGTTTCCATGACATTGGTTCGCTGGTCGGTAAAAAACTCCGGCGCAACAGCAAACAGGTCGGTACATCCCTTGCTGACGAACTCCAATGTCGGATGCAACTCGGCATCCAACGAACACCGATACACCATTCCGGGCAGATTGTTGAAAAGCCGCGTTAATTGCTGCTTACTCTTCAACAATTGGGTCTTGGTTTCCGCACAGGCTCCCACCTGTCCTTCCAAAGTATGACACCGCTCAACCAGTTCATCATAGTTCTTTTCACTCATCATCTCGGACTCCCATCTCGCGCTAAAAATAACGACATTTTTGTCGTGACGCCACGACGGTTATGTCATCATACTCAAAAGGACAAGAAGAAAAATCACCGCCTCTGCCAAGAGGAAATGGCAGGGACACGAGGTGCCCCAGCCTTCCATTATTCGCTGTGCGTCACCTTGTTCAAACCGTAATCAGAAATTCGATACTGAGAAACAAGCATCCCGGCATCATTCAGAAACGAACTATCCTCACGAAGGATTCCAACCGCTTTCAGGGACTTCAAATGATCGGCGACCGTGGGCACCGAGCAATATTTTTCCCCACGATACAGGGACTCGATCTGTGCATGAACCGTTTGTGCATCCAATGTCTCGCCCGTGGCAAAGGCCTGAGCGATCATGGCTTTGAGTGGTTTGACTGCCATTCTGTACCTCCTGTTAATCCACGTTTCTCAAACTGGTCATTTCCTTGGGATTCCCCACAACCAACAACATGCCGGTCGTGATGACCAACGCGCCGATGATAATATTGGCGGTGATCTCCACATCCGTGAAAACCGCGCTAAAGAAAATCCCCCACAAGGAATACGTGATATTGATGGCCATGGCCCGACTCACACCAGTCATGTTCATTGCGCGGTACCAGCACACATAGGAAAAGGCGCCTGTCAACGCGGCCACCGGGAACACCCAGCCAATGGAGTCCATCAAACCAGGAACGAGCAACATGTGCCCTCCGGCCAATGGCAGAACAACCAGCAGGTACACCGTAGACGAAGTCAACTGACGGACATTCAGCGCCACGGCCGGATCAAGCAGATCCATACCGGATGTCGCCAAGACGCCCTCAGTTCCCCACCCGAATGTGGCGATACAGGCAAACCCGATTCCAAGATAGAATTCCGTGCCGAGCGACCCTTCTGGTGGAGTATAGCCGATGATGACACCACCAACGATACAGAGCACCAAACCGAACCAGGCTCGGGGACAGATCTTTTCCTTAAGGTAAATTGAAGCAAAAACCGATGCTACAGCGGGATATAACGCGGTGATGGGCATGACATATGCTGGGCCAGCAAATTTGACACCCAACATATAGGACGACATCGCGATGGGACCGCCGAACAATGCTCCGATAATCACTGGTCGGGCGGATTTGCTGCGCAAAGTGCGACCCAGTTCCCTGAGACGACCTGTCGATGCGTTGAAAATCAATAACCACAAGGCACTAAATGTATCGTGCAAAGCCCCGACGGTCAGTGGAGCCAAAAGCCAGTATTCTTCGTTAAGAAAAACAGCCGCCCCAAACGCCAGGCTGAGAATGACGCCGTTCAAGCCCCAGCTCATCCCGGAAAAGACCGCAAAAATGAGTCCTTTTTTGGCAAAGGCCACATCCTGATGCATCTTGAGTTGGTCGAGCGTCGCTGATGATGCGTTTTTCGCAGTTGCAGTAGTCATGTTTATTCAGGTCTCCAAAATGGCTTGCAGACAAGCCGGTGCGTCAAAAGTTCGCGAAGGACCGGCTCCGAAAAGTCGGTCCTTCGTTGAATTTTCAGAATGAACTGAGCTTACGCGCAGTCGTGCTTATCCCAAGGCTCACGGTTGTCACGCTGCAAGGCGACTTCCATGCGGCCAATGGCTTCTTTGAGCTTGCCGATTTCCTTCAGCTTCATGTTGGGATCCTTCAGAGCCTGATAGAGGACACCGCCCATGCAGTCTGCAGGAACGACCAGGTCGGCGACGTAGCACACGGAGGCAACGATGTCGGCTGCAACCACGGAACGTTCGATGGTTCCGGCCTTCTTGTTGATACCCAGGCCACCAACATACAAACCGGCATCGGTTGCAAGAACCAGCAGTGTCCGGCGATCCGCTGCGTCGGCAATCAAGGCCAGAGCGGCTTCGAGAGCATCGGCATCAACGTTGCCCAGTTCAACGATGGCAAAAGCACCGTCTTCTTCGAAGACCTTGGCAACACCGTCGGCAGCAACGGTAGCGGCACCTTCGATCTTGGCGGCTTCGGCAGCGATACCAGCATTGTCATAGCCAGCAAATGTGCAGGTTTTCTTCATGAATTTCTTGGTTGCGGAACCGCCACCATTCACATCAGCTTCACCACAAACAACCAATACTACTTTCTTGTCAGCCATTGTAATTCTCCTTAAAATTAAGGACATTGTGTCCTTGATGTATTCAGAAGCTGCTTAGACAGCCTTCATTTCAATATTGTAATCGACTTCCATTCCCTCTTCGAGAGAGTAGGTCAGCAGGGAACCGTTGAGCATGTTGTCCTTGACGGTTTCAAAGACGTCACGATCCTTCTCGTCCAAACCAACTTCGATATGGATTTCCAGTTCAGTGTACCGCGTCCGATTGACTTCATCCTTTTCCTTGGATGCCGCAGCGGAACCAGTCAGGGATTTGACCTCGACATCGTTGCGCTTGAATGCGTTGACCATGGTGTTGCAGTAGCAGGACAGGGCGGCTACGCAGAGGATACGAGATCCCATGGATTCCTGGTTGCGCTCTTCCGGAGTGATGGAAGAAAAATCCATGATGATTTCGGGGACGGCTTTTGCACCGACCACAAACTTGTCGCGATTTTCGTCCAGACGTTCAAAAAGTACTTTCGCCATTATTCTTCCCTCATGAAGGTATATTAAAAGTAGTTGACGGTTTCAGCGTCTTCGCACAATTCAGCCACATCAGCGGCATCGATGATCTCAACGCCGTCAACCAGGTTTTCCTCGGTCAAGCCTTGCTTGGCGAGATCTTCCCTGACAGCGAAGACTTCACCTTCTTGCTCGATGAAATCAGTCAGCAAAGACGTGTGATAGCCGGGGTTTCCGGTCAAACACCACACACCCTGTTCTGAATAGATGATCTTGGATTCAAACCCGTTCTGGTGACAGGCCCATGCGGTCCGGATGCCAAGAGCACCCTGTTCAACGCCCAACGGTTTGGACACGACAAAACACGCAGAATTAATCATTGTGCGCCTCCTTAGTGGCCCACGGACAACAGAACGTCCGAGGTCATGAGATACTTTGTGAAGGAACCACCCACATCGCCCCACTTCACGCCTTCGACATACTCGCGGGACTCGATGCCACGGGCGTGTTCGTTGGTGTGACAGGTGGAGACATCGCCGCCCTTGGCAATGATGTCGCCCAGCCGGTCAAAGCTTTTGGTCGGTTCGATGTGATCCAGAAGACGACCCTGAATGTGCAGGTCATCACCGTCGATGGGGATTTCCTTCTTGGAAATATTCACGGCATTTCCAAAGAGATACATCTGGACTTTATGGCCTTTTTCCTGAGCTGCCTGGGCGAGACGGGTTGCGAATTCCGCATCCTCGTTCTCGGCAGAGCCGGACAGCAACATAATGGTCAGTGTTTTTGACATGATGAATCTCCTTAAAGCGACACGACTTTTTCGTCGCTACCAAGCAGCAGGTCCACGATCTCGTCGTAATCCACCACTTCGCAGTTGTCGCTCAGTTCGATGGAGCGGGCATCCACGGCACTTTTGGCCACGAATATATCTTCCACATCCATATCTTCCAGTTTTTCTTCCCAATGTGCGGTGCCAAAACTGATGGCATCGCCAACCAGGAGCAGGGCCTTGTCCTCGTCGCCGCCGATAAGAGCGATTCGGTCAAGAATCCCCTCTTCCGGCTTGTTCACGAAAAAGAGCATATTTGCTGTCTCCGTTCGTTTATCCCTGCCTTGCCTCGTCGTCTCAGGCTGCGCGGGATGGGGTTCATACAGACGACGTCACTCACGGGGCCTGCCAAACGGGCCGAAGTTCCGATGCCATTCCCCGGAATGCGGGAACGGTCAAATGATGGGGCTGACCGTTCCCGATTCTCAGGAGTGAGAGTGACTATTTATTGTGATCCTCGAAGATCTGGTAACAAATTGCGCCCTCGGTATCTGCGGGGACCGGGTTGCCGGTCGCGTGGCAGAAAGTGGGAACAACGTCGGCCAGCCAACGGGGGTTCTTGTAGGTGAAGCCTTTCTTGACGCCGGGACCACGCCACATCATGACGTTCTTCAAGGAACCGCATCCGGACTCGCCGGTGGGGAAGCCATAACCGTGTTCGGCCATGTACTCGGGCTTGAGGACGTACACGACGTCGCCGGACTGCTCGCCACCCATGCCGAAGACCTTGGCGTCTTCCTTGGGCAGGGCGCACATGACAGGACGTTCGCCGGTTTCGGGGTGCTTGTAGTCGTACAATGCGTCGATGATCTCGTTACGAACCTTTTCGTAATCTTCATCCTCGACGATACCGCCGGGGTACTTGGATTTCAGGTTGACGTAGACGAACATGTACCGCTGGGGAACGGCCTTGGACTTCTCGGGGATCAACTCGTAGTTGTAGCCTTCGGATTCGTCAAAGAAGTTACCTTCACCTTCGCGGGCTTCGTAGGCGGTGAGGCCAGCCTGCTTCAGGGCGTCAGCGGTGTTGAGGATCGGTCCGATCGGGGTCGCACCGTGGTCGGAAATCAGGCAGGTCAGGGTATCTTCGGGAATGAGATCCATCATGATACCAAGATATCTGTCTTCGATCTCGTAGATGCGACGTTCCAGATCCATACCATGAGCGCGCACTTCAGGATCGTCGCTGTCCATCTGATCCAGGAATCCATGATAGAACCAATCGACCAGGTGCGAGTGCATGTACAGCAGGTCCCAATCCGGATTGTCTTTCATCAGGGTGGTCACGATTTCCGTGTTCCACTCGGAGTGGAACTGTGCCATCTCGATCAGGGTGTCATCATCAATAATGCCGTTGGCATGACCGACAAAGCCCATGTCATTGGCGAGAATGGCCTTGGTGAAATCCACGTTCTTGAGAGCATCGGCAGGAGCGCAGTAACCCTGGGTGCCGTTGATACCGGACATGTACAACTTGAACTCTTCGGCATCGTCGGACAGGGTCATCAATTTGCACCGGAAGTAGCCAGGCTCGACACGGTCATCGGAAATGATGGGGAACTGATGTTCGATGACATCGGACCATTCACGCACCTTGATGGTGAAGAAGGCCTTGGAATAATCTTTTTCGGGGCATAAAGCGAAAACGTCATAGCCGTCATCACCGGATTCCCAGGTCAAACCGTACCAGGTCTGGGGCTTCAAGGGGTCCATGGCGTGCTTGAATTCCATGGGAATGACCATTTCCAAAGGCTCGTTGTCTTCGATTTCTTCAGGCAGGTTCTCCCAGCCGTCAGCGTCTTCGAAACGGGCCTGAACACCGATGGGATAGTAATCGGTGGCAACACAGGATTCGGCGCACAGCCATTCCTTGTGCTCGTAGCCTTCAATCTGCCAGCGATGCTCGGCAGCGGAAAGGCCTTCACCCTGCACCATGATGCCATTCTCCATCTTGGAGGGCCAGGATGTGGGATAGTTGACCACGAGGGATTTCTTGCCAGCCTTGTCCCAAGCATCCCAAATCGTCTGTGCGGTCAGCATATCGGAACCGAAAGCCTGGACGCACTTGGAGAAATGCAGGGATTCACCCTCATTATAATAGTAATAGTCCTCGACACCGTGGGTACGCGGGAATGCGCCGGTGCAGATCGTTGCCCAGGAGGGCGGAGTGACTGTCGGCATGTTGTAGCCTTCAGTCATGTACGAACCTTCTTCGGTGAACTTCTTGAAGTTAGGCAACGCACCTTCGTCCATCAGCGCTTCCAAGCGCTTGGGGATGGCGCAGTCAAAACCGAGAAGAGCGACTCTTTTAGCTTTGGCAGACATAATTTTCTCCTTTTATTTCAACAACTTAACTTATACTTTTCGCGTAAGGGGAGAACCCGCTCAAGGCATGGGCCTTTTCGGTAGTCAGGGTTCCCCCCGGGAAGTCTACGCGAGAATTGCTATTTTTCTGGCGAGCAACAATTCGCCAATGCGTTGTCCTCTTTGACCATTTTGAACCATGCGACCACCACGAAGGCGATGGGAATCAACATGAGTGCGCCGGAGAAGTTCGCAAAGATACGAACTGGTCCAAGCCCTCCCATGGTGATAGCAGCCAAAGCCAATCCAGCTTGAATAGCGGCCCAATAGAAACGGTGACCGCGAGTCGGTTCGGAACCAGGCGCCAGTCGAGTGGTCGCTGCGCAGGAAATAACATACGCGCAGGAGTCCACACTGGTTGCCAGGAAGATCGTTGAGAAGACACAATACCCAATCAGGACCATAGTCCCGGCTGGCAGGCTGTGCAGAATGGCCACCAATGCGGCAGGACCACCACTGGCTTTCAAAATGCCAACCGCATCAACAATGCCGGTGAGCTGGGCATACATGGTGTACCCGCCGAACACGGCGTGGATCATGTATGAGCCGGCGATACCGCCAGCCAATCCAAGCGCAATAACCTGACGGACAGTCCGACCGCGAGAAATGCGGGCAATGAACAGCCCCATGAACGGACCATATGAGGCCATCCACAAAGCGTAGAAGATCGTCCAATCCTGCGGGAATGTCCCTTCGGTGTATGGGTCAGTCCAGAAGATCATGCCCCAGAAGTTGTTCACCATGTTCCCGAACGAGTTCGTGAAGTTATCAACGATAAAGACGGTCGGTCCAACAACGAAGCAGAAGAAGACCAGACACAATGCGATGATGACATTGGTGTCGGACAGTATCTTGATGCCCTTTTTCAAACCAAGCGACACGGAGACGGTGAAAATCACGGCACTGATAGCGAGAACGATCATTTCAATTGTGAAGCTCGGTTCAATTCCGAGAGTGGCAGCCAGGGCATGGTTCACGATGGGAACCGAAACCCCCATGACAGCCGCATTCGAAAACATCAATCCAATGATAAAGAAGATTTCGATACCTTTGCCGATCTTACCGTTGACTCTGTCACCCAAGACGGGTTCGGCCGCGGTGCTGATCCGAAGCACAGGCTTTTTGCGTTTGTAGAATATATAACAGATGGGCAGTGCGGTTACGACGTACCAAGGCCACGTCACCGGACCCCAGTGCAACAGGACATACGACATGGCCCATTCAAAGGATTGCCGTGATAACGGTTCCGCGAATTTGGGCGGGTATGCCAGGTTGAACAGGGGTTCGACGATGGACCAGAACATGACGGCTCCGGCAACACCGGAACAGAACATCATGGCGACCCATGAATAATTGTTGAATTCGGGTTTCTCATCCTCTTCGCCGAACTTGATATTCCCATATCGACTACACATAAAGTAGACAGACAGGATCATCATAGCGACCGTAACCCAAAGATACCATGTTCCCGTCGTATGGGTGAAAACCGAATACGTTGCCTTGAGAACCTTTTCACTTGCCTCGGTGAACAGAATCGAACACGCGATGATAGCAATCAGTACCAATGTTGCAGGAATAAGAATTTGTTTATCAGGACGAAGGTCTGCGCCTTCACTCTTACCATTTGTAGCCATACTTCCTCCACGGTGAGTACGCGTACAACTCGTGAGAATCCTAGCTCTTCATATCACGAGTACAGTTGATTGTGCTGCCTCCGGCCCCGGTGATCAGTCGGTGGATTTCTCCTTGTGCCGGTCGCTGCTGGACACCCAGCAGCCTTCCCTCAAGTGCATTCTAAATGCGGATGCGTCTGCAGAGCACGAAACTCCTTGAGCAAGATGCAGGCCAAACCGCTCAAATCGGACGAAACCCTTATGGCCTTTGTGAAAAGTCGCGCAAGGCCTTTCGTCCAAGATTTCACAAAAGACGACATTGGTGTCGCGACAAGTCAATATCGTGGCTTTTTCCCCCTAAACCGTATAGTTTTCGGGAGGAGCGACAAAAATGTCGTTAGCACGCAACCTTTGTCATATTTTTCAACAAAACTGACATTGTTGACTTTTCGGCACATTCAAAAACACCATGGGGAAAGGGCGTAGTTTTTCCGTGCGGCATTTGCTAGAAAGACGGGACATCTTGAAGAAATCAGCCTTTACTGTGAAAGACTCAGTGAGTAAAGCCCAACACCATCATGACAAAAACAGAACATTTCGGCCTCGACTTTGAAACCTTTGCGCGGCTCATCGACAACCTGCACGACGAAGTCATTATCTATGACGACAATTATCGCATGTTGTATGTGAACAGGGCGTGTGAACGGCATTACGGTTTTACCCAGGAACAAATGGTTGGTCTTCCCTTCTGGGAAGTCATCCGTGAGCACGCAGCCTGGAACCGCCCTGCTCTTCCCGCTGTCTATCAATACAAAAGAGCCATCAAACAGGAACAGAAGACATACCTCGGTTTGGATGTTTTAACCATTGCGAACCCCATCTTCGACGAAAACGACGAGATTGAATATGTTGTCCTCAACATACGAGACAGCGTGCACAAAGGCCAAATCCCGAGTCTTGATGAACTGGATGACGCCTTGGAAATGACAGAAGAGTCGCATCCACAGGACTTGATCTATCATAGTGTCGCCATGGGGAATGTGGTTCAATCTGCACGCAAGGTCGCCAGCCTGACCGCCCCGTGCCTGCTCTTGGGCGAATCCGGGTGTGGCAAAAGTCTGTTGGCAAAATTCATCCATACCAACAGCACACGGAGAACCAAACCATTTGTGGTGGTCAACTGTGCAGCCATTCCTGATCAGTTGTTCGAATCAGAATTGTTCGGTCACGTCAAAGGGGCCTTTTCCGGAGCCACGGCCGCCCGAGGTGGCTTATTTGCCAAAGCGGCGGGCGGCACACTGTTCCTCGACGAAATTTCAGAATTACCCTACCCCATGCAGGCCAAACTGCTCCACGCAGTTCAGGAAATGGAATATCGCCCGGTCGGCAGTTCCCAGACCGTCAAGGCCAATGTCCGCATCCTTGCCGCATCCAACCGAAACCTCGAACGTATGGCCGCTGACGGCACGTTTCGACAAGACCTCTTTTTCCGACTCAATGTCTTTGACATCACGATTCCCCCGCTCCGTGACAGACGAGAAGACCTGGTGCCACTCATTTTCTACTTTCTCAATCACTATGGGAAAAAACATGGCGCTGCCAAACGATTGTCTCCCGAAGCCCAATCGCTTTTATGCCAACACTCCTGGCCGGGCAACGTTCGCGAAGTTGCCCACCTCATGGAACGACTTGTGGTGACCACGGATACCAACGCAATCACCATCGAGCACCTGCCCACCACCTTGTATCAAACTGCCCCGACACTCCCGGAAAGCGTCGGCCACAAATCACTTGATATGGTGCTGGAATCCGTCGAAAGAAAAATCATCCTCGATGCACAGGTCATGCACGGAAGCACTCGCAAGGTTGCCTCCGCTTTGGGCATCAGCCAAAGCAGAGCCTCTCGCCTCATTCGAAAGTACACGTCTTCTTCTGAGTCATAAACAACTCGCCGAGTTAAAAACAACTCACATCTCTTTATGCCAGTGCCCCTGCCGTTTTTAACATATTTGTGAGTCGGTGTTGACTCACTTTCCTTTTGCAAATAAATTGAACAATCAATCAACCTATACTCTCAATACTCCGAAATACTTCGCTTTAATTTATTTTTTATCATCTTTTCGCTTTGGCATATCCGTTGCTTCTATGGAACTTAGGACGATTTCACATAAAAATCGATCGTTCATTATGCCAAGGAGGGGCCATTTCGAACTGACAGAGGGAAGGAATTTTCGACATTCACCGGGTCCAGCATCTTTTGTATCTATTCGTTTTCCGGCATGGGGGCATATCGGTTCACACACCGACGGACGACGAATCAGGACCCGGTGAATAAACACTTTCGAGGAGAAACAATGCCTAAAAACCAAGTATTTGTTGGATTTCTGTACGCCTTGCTTGCCACCATCCTGTGGGCAGGAGCTTTCATCATTGCCCGATTGGCAGTCGGCGAGATCTCACCCATGACACTGGGAGCCACCCGTTGGGCCATGGCGTTGGCCATTCTCTCGACATTCATGCTGCCCAGAGTCAAGCGGGAGTGGCCAATTGCCAAAACATTCCTGCCACAAATCATCGCATCCGCCCTGTTCGGTATCGCCGCGTACTCTCCCCTCAGCTACTTTGCAGCGCAAACCACCTCGGCCATCAACCTGTCGCTGATTTCCGTCACGACTCCGATCTTCATCGTCATCATTTCCTCCATGCTGGGCCAACGTCAGTCCCTGCACACCTGGTCAGGCTGTATTGTCGCCCTGATCGGCTCTTTCTATCTGGTCAGTAAAGGTGACATCAACCAGATCATCGGAATGCACTTCGCTGCCGGTGACATCCTCATGCTCGCAGCCGCTGTCGGTTTCGCCATCTACAGCCTGTTGCTGAAAAAGACCCCGGAAGGCCTGTCCAGCGGCACCATCATGTATCTGATGACAGTGTTCGCCGTGCTGATGCTCATTCCCTGCGTCATCTGGGAATCCACGCTCCCCACCGCAGTCTTCAACATGAATGGCATCGTCTTCTTCTCCATCACCTTCTCCGCAGTCTGTTCTTCGATCATCGCATGGTGGACTTGGAATATCGGCCTGGAAAAAGCCGGTCCCTCACTTTGCGGCATGATCTACTATTCCCTGCCTCTGTGGGGCGGCATCTTCGCCTTTGTCTTCCTTGATGAAAAAATGACGTCGGTCCACTTCATTTCCGGGGCCTTGATCATCGGCGGTATTGTCTGGGCTAGCCGAGGCAACAAGAAGCCTGCCAAAGACGCCACACCAAACGAAGCATAACAACAGAACAAGCTCCATACGGGGTGGGCCTGCGGGCCTACCCCAACAAATTTCTCCCATGGATAGCCTGTGGGACATGAGCGACCACGCTCAAATAACGCATTACATCTCAATACATCCGGCCGGATACAGGCCGACCGAAAACGTTCGACAAAGGGAAGCATCATGACTGAACAACGAAAAAAGCTCATCACATTGACAGTGAACGATGAAATTCTGTCAATTCCGGTGGAGTCGCATTGGACCCTTTCCAAGGTCCTTCGGATCGAATGCGGTCATACCGGAGTCAAGGAAGCCTGTGGCGAAGGTGCCTGTGGCGCATGTACCGTGCTCATCGACGGCGTGGCCGTTCCTTCCTGCATGGTTCTGGCCGTGGAGCAGGACGGAAAAACCATTGAAACCGTTGAAGGACTGTCCAAGGACGGCAAGCTCCACCCCATTCAGGAAGCATGGCTCGAAGAATACGGCGCACAATGCGGATTCTGTTCTCCCGGCATGATCATGACCACCAAGTATCTGCTGAGCAAGAATCCGGATCCCACGGATGACGAAATAAAGGAAGCGCTCGGCGGCAACATCTGCATCTGCAACAACTATGAGCACATTTTCAACGCCGTGCGCAGTGCGGCCAAGAAAATGGCAAAGGAGCGGAACTGATGGCTGAACTCAAATCCATTGGCAAATCGTTCCGGCAAAAAGATGGCCGCGCACGGGTCACCGGCGAAGCGAAATTCTATGCCGACTTCATTCTGCCCGGAATGCTCCAGACCCGCATTCTGCGGAGTCCGTATCCCGCAGCCGACATCATCTCCATCGACACGACCGAGGCCGAAGCCCTGCCCGGTGTGCGTCTGGTCATGACGTATGAGAATTATCCCAAGGCCTTCCGCCAGTCCCTCTATTATGTCGGGGACCTTGTCGCTGCCGTTGTCGCAAACGATGAGACCATCGCCGAGGAAGCCACACGACTCATCAAGGTCGAATATACAAAGAAAAAATTCGTGGCCAGCATCGAAGCCGCCATGAAGGACGGGGCACCGCAGGTTTTCGACGGTGTGGATAACTGCCAGGACTGGGCCTTTCACGCCATTCTCAGTGATCGCGACCCGGAAACCGGCCTGTTCAAAACCAAAACCCCATCTGATTACAACGGATTTGGTGATATTGAAAACGGATTTGCCGAAGCAGACTATATCGTTGACCAGAAGAATCTCAAATACGCCTATTGCAAAGGTCCGGCCATGGAACCCCGTGGCTGCACCATCGATTTCGACGGTTCCAAACTCAACGTCTACACCCACTCGCAGGGAATGCACGATGAAAAGCTGTGCCTGGCTCAGGCCCTTGGCGTTCCGTCCAGCATGGTCAACTATGTTTCACCCTTCACCGGCTCCAGCTTTGGCGGCAAAAACGCCTTTCCCCTGGATCGCAATATCGCCTCCCATTATCTCATGGTCGCGGGTCTCGCCTCTCTCGATCTGAAACGGCCAGTGCATTGTCCGTATTCCCGTGAGGAAGAAATGGTCAGTGGCTGGTCCCGAGGCAGTGTCACCGATGTCAAAATCGGTTTCAAAAAAGATGGCACGCTCACGACAATGGATCTGGCCCACTGGCAGGAAACCGGAGCTGGCGGCGACAAGTATCCGGCCAAAAACGCCATGCTTGCCACCGGAGCAGTGCTCTACTCCCACAACTGCAAGAATCAACGCGGCAAAATTCACTATGTGAACACCAACCGCCAGCCCGCCGCAGGATGGCAGGGATACGGTGCGCCCGAAGGCACCTTTGCCGTGGAAACGACCATGGATATCGCATCCTATGAGCTTGGTATCGATCCGGTCGAACTCCGCAAAATGAATTGTATGCGCGCCGGAGACATCGATGCTGGATGGGATCCGCTGGTCTATAAATCGGGTCTGATTTCCTCATCCGGCATCCGGGATTGCCTCGACGCCGGAGCCGAACGACTCGACTGGAAAAACACCTGGCAGCATCCCAGTAAGAAAAGCGGCCGTATTCGTCACGGCATGGGCGTGGCCATTTTTGCCATGGGCGCTGGCCGTCCCGGTCCCGGCAATTCGTCGGAAGCCATGGTCAAGGTGTACCCGGACGGTTCTGCGGCTCTGGTTTGCGCCGTGGCCGACATCGGTCAGGGACAGCACACCGTCCAATGCCAAATCGTTGCCGAAGCCTTGGGCTTGCCGTACAATAAAATCGGCATTGTCTGCCACGACACCGATTCGACTCCCTTCGCCACATTGGTGGCAAACAGTTGCGGAACATGGATTCAAGGCTGGGCCACCTATGAAGCCGCAGTTGACGCCAAACGGCAGATCCTCGAACTCGCGGCAGGCGTCATGGGCGTCACCTCGGCAGAATTGGATTTGAATGAAAACGGTATCTTCATGACCAGTGATCCCAACAAGGGCGTTTCTTTTGCCGAAGCCTTCGGCACACGCGGTCATTACGGCGGTATCCATGAAATTACCGGATACTACGTCAACAACTGCCCGCATCCCAAAGGTCTCAAAGACGGCAAAAAGGATCAGGTCTACATTCCCAAGGAGAAGGGCGCACAGTTCATTTCGCTGGATATCGACACGGAAACCGGCATGATCGAGAATGCTCGCGTGACCATGGCCCAAAACGTCGGCAAGGCCCTGAACCCGAAAATCGTCGAGGGTCAACTCTGCACCTCACGTCACGGCGTGGACAACGCCATGCTGGGCAACGACTGCATCATCGACAAGCGCAACGGCTGGCTCATGACACCCAACTGGGTTGACTACCGCCACACCACGACCATGGACTGCGATGTTGATCCCATTGTCATTGAAAAACCGGGCGATCCCACCCATCCGTTTGGCGCAACAGCCTGCGGTGAAGGCGCGGCCTGCCCCACTCTGGCGGCTTTTTCCAATGCCATCTACAACGCCATCGGCGTCCGTTTAACCGAAACACCATACACCCCGGAAAGCATCCTCATAGGCCTGGGCAAGATCAAGGCCAGAGGGAGGAAAAAATAATGAAACGTTTTACTCATCTTGACGCCACTTCCTTGGAAGAGGCGGTTTCTTTGCTCAACGACAGTACAGGCCCGGCATATGTCATTGCCGGGGGAAGCGACCTCATGGGATGTCTCAAGGACAACCTTTGGATGGAAGCCCCGGAACGCATCATCAATCTCAAGACCATCCCCGGTCTCACGGATATCACCGTTGAAGACAATGCGCTGCATATCGGTGCGCTGGTCACGCTGACCGAAGTCGCCGAGTCCGAAACCGTGAAAAAGAACTGGCCCGGACTGGCCGAAGCCGCCCGACGCACCGCCTCGCCGCTGTTGCGCAACATGGGCACGATCGCCGGAAACATCTGCCAGGAAAACCGTTGCTGGTATTATCGGTATCCCGACAAAATCGGTGGTCGCATCGACTGCGTTCGCAAAGGGGGCAAACGGTGCCTTGCAGTACCGGGCGATCACCGCTTTCACTCCATTTTCGGCGCGGTCAAGAAATGCATTGCCGTCAATCCGAGTGATACGGCTCCGGCCCTTGTCGCACTCAACGCAACGGTCCTCACGACCAAACGGTCCATCGCCATCGACGACTTCTTCTCCGCTGAAAACGGCGCGCAATCAACGATCCTGGATCGCGATGAAATCGTCACGGAAATCGTGGTGCCCCGTCCCGCGACAGGCCCGACCAACGCATTCCGCAAAATCGCGTACCGCAAGTCCATCGACTTCGCCCTGGTCAACTGCGCGGCGTCTCTGGACATCGCGGACGGCGTTATCACCGGCGCAAGAATCTGTCTCAACGCAGTCCACAACCTTCCGCGTCGCTGCGAAGCCTCGGAAGCCTTGCTCATCGGCAAGGAATTGACCGAAGCACTTGCTCAGGAAGCCGGAAAAGCCGCTGTAGCCGAAGCCAAACCGTTGCTTCAAAACGGATACAAGGTGCAGATGGCTCAAACCATTGTGGGCGATACGCTCATGGACTGCATCAACCAACCTTCATAACCAAGGATGCCTGGCATGAACCATCACCTCGCCAAGGTTTCAGGTGTTATCCTCGCCGCTGGCCAGGCCTCCCGAATGGGCAGGGACAAATTGTCCCTGCCCTTCAAGGGGCTTCCATTACTGCACCAGGTCGTCGATGCCGCGCGCAATTCCACCCTGACCGAAGTCATTGTCGTACTCCCTGAAGATTCCGAACTTCGGCGGACGGTCGATCTTTCGGGCTGTACCGTGGTGACCAGTGTTGATCGCGACAAGGGACAAGCCGAATCGCTCAAGGCCGGTTTGCACGCCATCGACGAAACCGCTGCCGGATGCATGGTTCTTTTGGGAGACCAACCACTTCTGACCACCGAGACCATCGACATGCTCGTGGGGGCTTTCGCCCAACAACCGGAATGTTGGGTCGCCCCGGTTCAAGAAGGAATGCGTGGCAATCCCATCACCATCCCGTGTGACTGGTTCCCCAAAGTCTTCGAACTTGAAGGCGATACGGGTGCCCGTCCCATACTCGGCTCGCCCGGACTGGCCTTGCGTCTGGTCCGCATCCATGAAGTCGGTCCCTTCATCGACGTGGATACCGAACACCATTACCAACGACTTCTTGCCAAATACGACACGAAGCCCGCTTAGGAGCACATCATGAGTGCCATACATACTCCGACAATCGCCATTCGTGGCGCAGGCGATCTCGCCACTGGCGTCGCCCTTCGATTGTATCGGGCCGGATTGACCCGAATTATCCTGTTGGAAACCGCCCACCCTCTGGCCGTCCGCCGGACCGTGGCCTTTTCCGAAGCCGTTTCCCTCGGCAAAATGACCGTGGAAGGCATCACTGCCACCCACATAGCCTCAACCGAGGACATCGAAAAAACCTGGGAAGACAAAAGACTTCCGGTCCTCATTGACCCGAAGGCCGAATCGCTCTCCACGCTCCGGCCCGACGTTCTAGTGGACGCCATTCTCGCCAAACGCAATATCGGGACATCCCGGGATCAGGCCGAGTTGGTTCTCGGTCTCGGACCAGGTTTCACAGCCGGAGAAGACGTTCACCGGGTCATTGAAACGAAACGGGGGCATCACCTTGGCCGGGTCATTGAACACGGGCAGGCTGCGGCAAACACCGGAATTCCCGGGGTCATCAAGGGATATTCCATCGAACGCGTCCACTGGGCCGATCACGACGGCACCTTTACCACGCCATTCGACATCGGCCACATGGTCGAAAAAGGAGACGTCATCGGCATGGTCAATGACACGCCGGTCAAGGCGTCGCTCTCCGGTGTCATCCGAGGGCTGCTCAAGAACAATACACCGGTCACCACACGAACCAAACTCGGAGATGTGGACCCCAGAGGCACGCTGTCCTATTGCGGTGAAGTCTCGGACAAGGCCCTTTCCGTCGGCGGCGGCGTGCTGGAAGCCATTTGCGCACACCTGTTTGCTCCGGAACAATCATGAAAACACACCCGGCCATCGACACAGCCGTCTCTTTCATCGAATCGAGACACCAGGTCATCACCGCCATTGGAGCGGGGGGAAAAACGACACTCCTTCACTGGATTGCCCAACGGCGACTTGCTGCCGGACACCGTGTTGTCCTCACGACAACGACGAAAATCTTCCCGCCCCGAGACCGTATGACCATTTTGTTGGCCGATGGTCCCGGTTTTTTTGATACAATTGCCGAAACACTGAAGCACACGCCGTGTATTGTCGTGGCCAAAGACCGTGATCGCACCACCGGAAAGCTCCTTGGTCTGGCCCCCACAACCGTGGACGCACTCCACGCACTTCGCATCGCGGACACCATTCTGGTCGAAGCGGACGGAGCGGCCCAAAAACCACTCAAGGCACCGGCCGACCACGAGCCAGTCATTCCCGACTGCTCCGACATCTGTGTCGCCGTCATGGGACTGGATGCCGTGAACCAACCGTTGGCCGAACAGCTCGTCCATCGTTCCGAACGTTTTGCCGCCATCACAGGGGCAATCATGGGATCCCCCATCACCCCGACGCACATGGTCAAAATGGCGACGGCCCCGAACGGGTTATTCAAAGGCTGTCCGACCCGCTGTGAACGCAGCGTTTTCCTCAACAAGGCAGACATCCCCGGCGGGCATGACTTGACCAAAGAGTTCAGTTCCTTCTTGGACAAAAATGGAGGGGCATCCGCTCTCTCATGGTTTGTAGGGAGTTGTTGCAGACACCAATTCCACCCGATCCATCTTCAACGCGTGACGGCACACGCTTAAAATACCCCTCTTGAATTTTCTTCACAAATTTGAAAAAAGGAAACAACTATGGCTACAGAAGATCAAACAACGACATCACTTCCACGCTGTCCATCGGACAAAGGTGGTATCTGTACAACCTGTTTCTTTGGCGCGTTGTCCATCATTCTTGCCGCATGTATTCCACTGATGCTCTATCCCGAAGCCGGAGAAAAGGTCATCAACGTCATGTTCCAGTTCATCACCATTAAGATGGGATGGCTATACATGCTGTTCGGCCTCGGCACATTCTCCCTGCTCATGTGGTTTGCTTTTGGGCCATTCAGTCATAAACGGCTCGGCGACACCATTGAATATTCCACTTTTTCCTGGATCGGCATGTTGTTCTGTGCCGGAGTGGGAGCCGGGATCATGTTCGGCGGGTCCATTGAATGGGCCTACTACGCGGCCTATCCCATGCACGGTGCTCCTGTCGGTTCTCTCAAGGCCGCTGAATGGAGCACGGCATACGGCATGTTCCACTGGGGTCCCATCTGTTGGTCCATCTACGCAGTTCTGGCCGTGCCCATCGGCTACAGCTATTATGTCAAACGCATTCCCATTCTCAATATATCCCAAGCCTGTACCGGCCTGCTCGGAGACAAGGTCAACGGCTGGCCCGGCAAAGTCATCGACATCTTGTTCATGACCGGTCTTGTAGCCGGATCAGCCACGGCACTGGGGTTGGGTATTCCCATCGTCGCCGCTGCCATCGCGTCCGTCACCGGACTTGAACACTCTTTCTGGCTCGAATTCGGCACCTTGATCCTCGTGACCTCGATCTTCTGTATCTCGGCCAGTCTCGGTCTCAAAAAAGGACTGAGCAAACTCTCCGACTTCAACGTCATGATCGCCATGGCCCTGCTCTTGTTCGTCTTCATTGTCGGTCCGACCGTGTTTCTCACCGATATGGCCATCA
This sequence comes from Pseudodesulfovibrio sp. JC047, assembly GCF_010468615.1. Lineage (NCBI taxonomy): Bacteria > Pseudomonadati > Thermodesulfobacteriota > Desulfovibrionia > Desulfovibrionales > Desulfovibrionaceae > Pseudodesulfovibrio > Pseudodesulfovibrio sp. JC047. The sequence continues at coordinate 111,733 of NZ_WUEH01000003.1, forward strand.
CCTCCATCGGGCTGATGTATTCGAACCTGATAACCATGGCCACCTGGCTGGACCCCACCAATGCCAACGGATTCACCAAGGACTGGACCGTTTTCTACTATGCATGGTTCGTGGCCTACGCGCCTTTCATGTCCCTGTTCATTGCAAAAATCTCTCGTGGCCGCACGGTCCGCGAAGTCGTGCTCGGTCCTGTCCTCATCGCTTCGCTCGGCTGTGGCTGTTTCTATCTCGTCTTCGGCAACTTCGGATTACATCTCCAGTTGACCGGCCAGCTTGACGTGGTTTCCATGGTCAAATCGGTCAAGGGTGCCACCGCCATCATGGCCATCGCCGATTTCATTCCCATGGCGTCACTCTACAAGGTCGTTTTTGCCAGTGTCACCGCCATTTCCATGGCCACCACCTTTGACGCCGTCTCATTCGCCTTGGCCGCCACGACCACACGCAAGCTCACTCCGGATGAAGAACCGGCTCGCTGGAATCGCCTGTTCTGGGCCATGTCTCTAGGACTGGTCCCCACCGGCATCATGTTGATCGATGGGCCACTGTCCGTCCTTCAAACCGCGTCCATCGTGGTCGGACTGCCCGTCCTCGGCGTCATCGCTCTTGGTGTCTTTTCCTTTCTCAAGGAATATCGCCGCACCGGCTGGATGGAACACGACGCCACGATCTGCGCCCCGCGCGACATCTAACGCACTTTTTGCACGATACGGAGAAACTCATGAAAACCATGCATGTTGAAAATGCCGTGGGAACGGTCCTGTGTCAGGACATCACCCGCATTGTCCCCGGAAAGGAAAAAGGCCCGGCCTTCCGCCGTGGTCACATTGTCACCGAAGCCGACATCCCGACACTTCTCGATATCGGCAAGGAACATCTCTATGTCTTTGATCCACAGGATGGCTACGTTCACGAAGACGACGCGGCCCGCCGTATCGCCACAGCCGCCGCTGGTCAGGGCATCGAACTCAGCACGCCTGTCGAAGGCAAAATAACACTCCGTGCCGCTCAGGACGGATTATTGGACATCAACACCTCGACCCTTTTCAAACTCAACTCAATCAAGGATGTCATTTTCGGCACCATTCACACCAATCAGCTCGTCCGGACTGGACGAGCCATGGCCGGAACCCGTGTCATCCCGCTCGTCATCCCAGACGAACTCGTCTCTCAAGCGGAAACCGTGCTTCGTGAAAATGCGCCACTCATTCAGGTTCGACCTCTCAAACCCGCCCGAGTCGGCATTGTCACCACGGGCAGTGAAGTCTACCACGGACGGATCACCGACAAATTCGGCCCCGTCATCCGCAAGAAATTCAAAGACTACGGTTCGACCACCATCGGTCAAAAACTGGTTTCAGATGATCCGGAAATGACCAAGAATGCCATTCTGGATTTCATCGGGAACGGTGCGGATTTCGTCGTCATCACCGGCGGCATGTCCGTGGACCCCGATGACCAGACGCCTGCCGCCATTCGCATGGCCGGTGCAGACATCCTCGCCTATGGCGCACCCACCTTTCCCGGCGCGATGTTCATGCTCGCCCGAATCGGCGATGTGCCCGTCGTCGGACTGCCCGGCTGCGTCATGTATTATCGGGCCAGTATCTTCGATCTCATCATTCCGCGATTGCTCGCAGGCAAAGACGTCACCCATGAAGATATCATCAACCTCGGACACGGCGGCTTCTGCGAAGGCTGCGACACCTGTCGATACCCTGTCTGCGCTTTCGGAAAAGGTATCTGAAAATAAGAATGTCTCCGACGGCTGGGGGAAAGGGAGGAAAAACCCTTTGAAAAGGGCTTTTCCTCCCCTTCCCCCAGACCCTTATCCCTTTCTTTTCCTAAACTTTTTATCGCGCCTTCGGCGAGGATATACGTCAGCGTGAAGGCTCGATGTGAAAGGTCTCCGACGTCCAGAACTTTTTGGTCCGCCTTCGGCGAGGTTCCACGACATCCATTGAGTGGGATTGAAGAAGTCAGAAAAAGAAAAGAGGGGATGATTAAAAAACTGAAAGAATTTTGCCCAAAAAATACGTTTTAATTTTTTGTATCGAGTCTGTAAAAAATGCAATTTTTTACAACGCCCTCCCAAAAACCGCACGAACTCACGCAGCCGACAGCTTCGAGCGAAGCGAGCGATAAAAAATTTCGGGGAGTCCAGAGGCCCCTTTTCAAAGGGGCCTTTGGCAGGTCCAGGACAGCGTCCTGGTCCCGCTGAAAGCGCCCCCCGGGAGGGTTATCGTTTCAATGCGTCTTGATTCTTGAGAGTATTGATAAGGTATTCGCCGAGCCGTTGTGCGGAGCTGATGAAACCGAGCACTTGAAAAAGTCGCTGCGCACCGAAACGGTTGGTGACTCCTTGACGGCGCAATTCGATAAAACGTGTTTCGATATGGCTGACAGCCTTTTCGAGCCGTTCGGTATCGTGCGGAGTTCCGGTTCCGATAGCACGAAGCGCATTGGTGGTTGCCCGGGTCAACTCGGTCAACTCGGGAGCCATGATGATATCGAATCCCACGCCTTCCACCTGATTGAGCAGGGTCAACATGGATTGCAATCGTTCGAGTACGGACCGCAAGACATTGACCTGCGTGGAAAGCAAATTCACGTCATCCCTGAAAAATCGTCGTTCCACGGAAAAAACCTTGTGGAACATTTCCTTGTTCTTTTCCGTTTCACCGGCAAAATCATCAAACAAGTCGGCATCGGTTTTTTGTTGCAGGGACAAGAAATTATCCATGATCCGTGTGTAGCGGACAGCGACTTGCCCGTATTGGTGTTCAAGTCGTTCCCGCAGGGCGGCACCGGCCCGTCTGGGCCAGAGAATGACGGAAACGAGAAACGCACACATAACGCCGATACCGATTTCAGCGACACGGGACAGGGTAAAAAGAATACGATTCTCATCGGTAAGACTGGTCAGATAAACGATGGCCACAGTGATGGCAGCCATGCGAAACCGCACATTGTATCGCGTGAGATAGGCGCAAATTCCGGTTCCAACGAAAATACCCAAAAGGGTGTACATAGGCGTTGCCGGGAAAATCAAAATCAGCAGAATTCCCATGCCCGCGCCAAGAGCGGTTCCGGTAAATCGGTATAAACACATGTGAATGGAATCCGCCACATGGACCTGCATGACGATAACCGTGGTAATGACGGCCCAATAGGCATAGGGCACGCCAACAAAGCCTGAAATGACATACGCCAACACACTCGCCACGCCGACTTTCAGACCGTGACGAACTTGACTACTTGCAATGAGTTTCTTGATATAAGACATAATCTCAGCCGGATTCGATAATTTATTGGTCAGCGAAAACCGCCACCCATGATGAACACCGACGCCCGGCTCTCTCACATTGTGATCGATCGGTCAATCATTAAAGCCGGAACAATATTCAGAGGCCGCTATCATCCGTGTAACCAGCCCCCATAAAAGCCCCTTATTTATACGTTCCAGCCACCACATCCAGCCGCTTGAGAATCTTTTGCAACGCGACCCGGGATAACCCGCTTTGCCGGGCGGCCTCGGACACATTCCCCCGCGTCTCGGCCAAAAGTTCTTCCACATACGCCCGGGTGAAATCATCCACGACCTTTTCCTTGGCATCCTTGTACGGGGTCAATCCCGATGTTTCTTCACCCGGCACACCATCAAGCCCTTCCACCAAACGAAGGTGCACCAACTCCAGGGATTCGCTGGAAGAAAAAACCGCCAAACGACGTATGAAATTTTGCAATTCCCGAACATTGCCGGGCCAGGCCTTGGTGGACAAATAGGCCACGGCATCCGGTGACATATTTTTGGGCGCGACCTTCATTTCTTCGCAGGAAATGGTCAGGAAATGCCGGGCAAGCAACGCGATGTCGTCGCTCCGATCACGCAGGGCCGGAACATTCAAGTTCAAAACGTTGAGCCGATAATACAGATCCTCGCGAAAACTGCCGTCCTTGATCTTGTCTTCGAGCGGCTGATTGGTGGAGGCGAGAATCCGCACATCCACGGGAAGAGTCGTGCTTGACCCCACAGGACGAATTTCCCCTTCTTGAAGGGCGCGTAACAACTTGGTCTGAATTCCCGGAGAAATATCACCGATTTCATCCAGTAATAACGTCCCGCCATCCGCTGACACGAAAATTCCCTTGCGATCACGGTCCGCACCCGTGAACGCGCCCTTGACATGGCCAAACAACTCGCTTTCCAACAGTTGGTCCGGGATGGCCGGACAGTTGACCGTGAGCATGGATTTTTCACGACGCCCACTCAATCGATGAATGGTCCGCGCCACCAATTCCTTGCCCGTACCGGATTCACCCCGGATCAGGACGGTGTATTCGGACTCGGCAACAGCGGCAATGCCCTCTTTGAGTCGCCGAATGGCAAGGCTGTCGCCCACCAATTCGTTGGCCCCTTTCTGCTCGGCGAGCAATTCCTGAAGACGGGCATTCTCACCGAGAAGACGGCTGCGCTCAATCCCTCGATCAACAACGTGAAACAGGTCTTTGGGGTCAACGGGCTTGGTCAAAAAATCGTATGCCCCCTTTTTAAGCGCATCCACAGCCGTGGCAACCGTACCATAAGCGGTCAACATGACCACGCTCATGTCTGGCGCGATTTCCCGCGCGCGCCGAAGCAATTCAACGCCATCCATATCCGGCATGTTCAAATCGGTCAGCATCAAGCCAAACACATCGTTTTGCAATGCGGCGAGGGCCTCGGAACCGGACAAAACCGCCATGATATGTTCGTCGGGATAATGCCGCCCCAGCAAACGGGCCAGACCTGTGGCAAAATCCTTTTCATCATCCACTATGAGTATGCCAATGGCATGTGTCATCATTCACTCCGTTCCACGTCGGTATTCACAGGCAGGCGAACGGTAAACACCGCGCCGTTGTCGTTCTCCATCTCGATGGTTCCGCCGATTTCCTGCGCCAGTCCATAGACCACGGCCAGCCCGAGTCCGGTCCCCTTGCCCACATCCTTGGTGGAGAAAAACGGATCAAACAATTTCAACATGTCTCCTTCCGGGATACCCGGACCATTGTCCGCCACCAGAATATTCAGGGTATCGGTCCTTCTGACATGATGGACTGATACAATAATATGTCCCGTCTGTTCCGCAACAGCATCCAGCGCATTTTTCAACAAATTGGCGAGAATTTGTTCAATGGGTTGCTCGTTGGTCACAATCGACGGCAGGTTAGGCGCAACGTCCGCTTCGACGGCAACCCCTTTTTTCTCGGCCTGCACACGGAAAATATTGATGGCATCGCCCACCACTTTGCCCACATCCAGATTCACTGGTTCCAATTGCTTTGGCCGGGCAAAATTCAATAAATCCTGCAACACGCTTTCCGCCTGGGATGCGTGTTTGATGATCACTTCGGCATCCGAAGCGATTTCCTGCGGGGATTCTGCACCGCGCAATAATTCAGCATAGCATTTGATAACACCCAACGGGTTATTGATCTCATGGGCAAGCCCTGCGGCAAGCTGGCCGACCGTGGCCAACTTTTCACTCTGCTGCATGGAAACAAGCATCTGTTTCTCTTGGGTAATATCACGAACGTACACAACTCCTCGCGCCTCATCCGCCACCCCTTCGGCAACAGGAAAAACACTCAGTGAAAACGACCTGCCATCAGCAGTTTGCACCTCGCGAGCCAGAGTGGAACCTTGCTCCAAAGACGATTTCAACGGACAGGTTGAAAAAACGCCACCCCGTCGAAACAGGGAAGAACACGCGGCATCGGTCACATCGCCGCCAAAAGAAAGACACAGGTCCCGAGCGGCCGCATTGGCCAGCACCACGCCACACCCGCCATCCATCAGCAAGAGCGGATCACTGATTCCTTCGACAATGGCCTGCAACATGTCCTTTTGCCGCAACAGATTGTGCAATGCCGCAAGATTTTCCATGGCAATGCCAAGCTGTTGCCCCAAGGCCCGTAACACGTTGCGGTCCTGATTCGTTATCCGAGCACCCGCATCCCAATGCAAGCACAGGATACCCTCGGACGAAGCGTCACTCGCCCACACCGGAATGTACGCCTTACCGGATTCGTAATACGGTTCGACTTCCGTGATGATCTCTTTCCAATTGGCCGGCAACTTCGGCCTGCCCGTATTCTCCGGCCAGGTATAATATGTCTGAGACGCGAGCATACAGATGAACGCCCCACTTTTGGCCCGGAAGCGTTGAACAATAAGCGGCAACGAATAATGCCACATCTGCCGCCGGGTATGACTCTTGTTCAACCCATCCAGCAACTGGACAAACAACCCCACATCCGACCGCCGTTCTTCGGCCTCCAAGGTCAATTCACCAGTACGGACCTCGACCATCTGCTCCAAATTTTCGGAATGTTGCCGCAACTGGTCATTCATCTCATGGACATGGTCTCCGAGTTCTTCCAACCCCTGCACCACCTCTTCGATCTCATCGACATTATCGAGTTTCTTCATGAATCCCAGTTCTTCGTCATCATGAAATAGCGTCCGAAACTTGCCGCTCAAACGATGCAGATTCGTCATGATAAGTCGATTGAAAAACATCTGGACCAGGGCGTAAAAAAGCAACATGCCGCCGCCATACAATGCGGCGTATCCAATCGTGGCCTCACGGATTTTCCCGACAGCCCCATCCACCGGCACGCCCACCACCACCAGCCCGGCAATATCGCCCAGGGTGTGCCCGAATCCACGTTCGGAGCCGTACCGTTCCAGCAGGATCGGCGGGGAGTCTTCCGGCACGCCATGACACATCAGACAGGATTGTTTGAACTCCACGGGCCGTGCCTTGACGAAAAAATCCGTGTTGTTGATCTTACGATACCCTTCCCAATACTCGGAACCGGGATTATGTTTGAAATAGGTCAGAATCTCCCGCTCATCATCATTGATTTCAAACAGAGGGTTCCGGGCATTATCCGCCACCCGACGATAATAGTATTCGGAATGACGCAGGTTGAGCCGGTCCATGATCGCCCGAGAGATATAAGACGACGACATGGCCTCGATCACGAATTCCCCTTCAGGGAGCGTCTGATACATTTTGGGTCGAAGGATCTCCCGAACATATCCCTGCACACTGGAGACCTGATTGAGTACGAGATCCGCTTTGTCCCTGACCTGCGTATCCAGCAATGAGCTTAGATGGAAATAGAGACTTGAGGCAAAAAACAGGCCAAGCAGCAAGACGATGCTCCCCAACCCCACAAGAAATTTTGCCTGAAGATTCTTTGGTCCGAACTTCCCCATATATCACTCCGGGCCTCAGGCCCATGTCATCCACGTTTTCCCTCCCACAACAGGCAGGTCGCTGAATCGTAGCGCACTTTTCATCTTTTGAACAACCCGGATCATCACGCGACACAAAGTGCATACCCCACGATCACAACTGCAAACTCTGGTTGGCATTTTTCACCAGAGACCTAAACAAAAATCATATAAAATCAAGCAGTTCGCATTTGGCACAACCTTTGCCTTAAGACGACCAAACCCAAAAAAACTCAAAGGAGAGGTTTGGTATGGCTCAAGCAACTGTCGGACGTCCCGACAACACCCCCGTATGGATCATCAGTGGTCTACTGCTGGCATACGGTGTTCTCGTTTCTTCAGGAGCACTGACTGGTCTTCTGACCACATTCAAGGTTCATAAGGCAATGGACCTGATGCAAACGATGGCTTTTGTCGGTGGCGGACTCGGAATCGCGACCGCAATGCTCCGTAAAGCTCGCTGGAATAAACCCCTGAACAACTTTGATACCTTTGTTCTGGAAACCATTCCCGGAATCCTGTTCATCGTGGCCCTGGCCATGGGCATCCGCTGGTTTGCGGAGCCGATGGTCAAGATCATGAGTTCCGCATTGGTCCCGGTCCTCGGTTTCAAAATCTACAAAGTCCTGAACCTGAACTACGTTGTTCTCGGTATCCTTGTCGGTATCATCATCACCAATAGCTGGGGTATCCCCAAATTTGCGGCATCCGGTGTCAAAACGGCCCGTTTTGTCCTGAAGATGGGTGTCATCCTGCTGGGTGCCCGGTACTCCTTCGCCGAACTGGCAAAGCTGGGCATGGTCTCCATCTGGATGATCGGCTTCTTTGTCCTCGGCACCGTGTTCTTCGTCCTCTTCCTGGGCAAAATCTTCAAGCAACCCAAAACCATGACAGGCGTGTTATCCGCCGGTATGGGCGTGTGCGGTGTCTCCGCCACTGTCGCTTGTGCCCCGGTCGTCAAGGCCAAATGCTCCGAGATGGCCTACACCATCGGAACCATCCTCGGTTTTGGTATCCTGTGCATGTTCGCCTTCCCGACCATCGGTAAGATGGCCGGCATGAACGCAACCCAATTCGGCGCATGGGCCGGAACCGGCATCCTGAACTCTGCTCAAGTCGCCGCAGCCTGCCTCGCCTTTAACGCCGTTGACATCAAAACCCTGAAAGTCGGTGAGATCTTCAACATCACCCGCGTTCTGTTCCTGCCCGTGATCGTTCTGGTGCTCGCCACCTGGTTCGGCAAACAGTCCGGCCAGAAATTGAGCTTCAAGGAAGTTGTCATCGACAAGTTCCCCATCTTCATCATCGGCTTCCTGATTCTGTTCTTCATGTCCTCCATGGGCCTGTTCTCCCCTGCCGGTCACTACAAGGGCAAATACCTCGACTTCAGCTATAACGAACGCACTGAAGTCACACCAGAAGAACTGACACTTCTCACAGGCGTCGCTGCCGCAGGTATTCCAGGACTCAACCCGCTGGAAGCAGCTGCCCTGAATGACCTTGTCAAACAGCATCAGATCGCCGGTAACTTCGATGATCGTGCCGACAAGGATACCTTCGACACCACGGCCCGTGAACGTATGGCCGGTCTGGAATCCATGATCGCCCGAGCCAAGGGTGGTGAGCTGACCATTTCCAAGGACGTCAAGTCCGCTGTCACTCACGCCTTGAAACAGGTTCACAAGAAGTCCAAGACCATCGTCACGCTGACCAATGCCATGATCTGGTTCTTTGCCTACGGCCTGATTGGTTTGGGTATGCAGATCACCCGCAAGTCGCTGGCACAGGCTGGTGGCTGGCCGCTGGTCATGGGTGGTATCTCCGGCGTAGCCAAGGCGACCTTGTCTTTCATCGTCGTCATGTACTTCGTCAAAGACGTCGTCCTTCACTAAAAGGAGCAATAAGAAATGGCTGAAGATATCAAATGCACTGTCGATAAAGACGACCAGGCGGAAAACGAAGAACGCGCATTGTCCGTTTTCGCATCCGAAAAAAGTGAAGACCTGACCGCCCTCGTGCTCGTCATGGTCGTGACCTTCCTGGTCCTGCTGTTCACCAAGTGGATGGCTTAACGTAAGACTCCATAAACCTCGCCGTATCAGGAGGGGGACCCGCGTCCCCCTCCCATACGGAGATCAACACGGTACTTTGTCATGAAGCATATACTTCTCGCAACACACGGCACCCCCGGCGCACGCAAGGCTGAAGTCCTGGCCCGTCAATGGGCCGAGAACTACGGCGCACGCGTCACGGTTCTTTCAATCATCAATGAAGCGTGGGGCGACATGACCTGCGACGACTGGTTGAATACCTCGACCACACGCAATGCGTTCGGTTCATACGTCGCCAGTGAAATCGCCAAGGAAATCGATGCGGTCTGGAACCGTGTTCGCTCCGACTTCGACGGAGTCGAAATCGACTTTCTGAGCAAGGGCGGCACGCTTGAAGACGTGCTCGTCGAAGCGGCAACCACAGTCAATGCCGATGTCGTGATAATGGGAGCCTGGCAAAAAGAGCAGGCCCCCGGCTTCAGAGACCGTTTTGAAAACAAGCGTCTGCACCCGCAGATGCCATGCCCACTGGTGGTGGCACCATGACTTTATCAGAGACCATAGATCGTCGAAAGCGCGTCCACGCGGACGTGGAAGAACTGCCCAGACCAGGTGTCTGGATGGAAACCAACTTGCCGTGGAATACCGCTTTCTGGGACGACCTCAAGGCAAAGACCCTGATGCGCCTCAACCCGCATTGGCATATTGAAAAAAACAAGAACATGACGGGATTCCCTGTCGAAGACGTGCTTGTCGAAGCCGAATTCAAGACTGCGCCCGAACTCATCGTCACCGACGAATCATTTCAGGCAACATTCCCGGAAATCGGTCTGACTCTGTCCGCCAGGAAAAGTGAAAACGGGGCCAATACCGCACTCTCTTTCACCATGGACGAGATTGAAAACAGCCCGTTCTCAACAGAAGATGCCGGACGCACCATGCAGTATTGGCTGCCCAGTCTGCGTGAATACTATCGCCTGCACGAATCCAACTCTTTCAAGCACCGCGCCTGGCGATTCTTCATGGACAAGATCATGCTGACCATGAATCCCACCCAACGCAGAATCAGCGGATTCATGTTCAAACTCACGGTGCTGGAATGCCTGTTCATCGTCATTCTCGGCGTGGGCTGGTTCTATTACGGAGCTTAGGAGGAACCATGTTCAAGAATTTCATCCATCATTTTTGTGTCGGTCTGGGCGCACTCGGCTACCTGCTCGCTGTCCCGATCCTGCTCTATCAATATCTCGGGCTGATCAATGACTGGCCCTACCTCTTTCTGAGCACGGTCCACGATGCCGCCGGAGACTGGTGGCTGGACGTCAACTGGCAGGCCCCGGCCCTCTGGATAGCTGTCGGGGTCATCATACTGGCCGCCGCAACCCACGGTTTCATCCGTCGTCACGACACACGCGGCTACAGAGAAGCCGAAGTCCAAAGCGCATCGGGCTTCTGATTTTCCAGTTTGAAAGAATGGCCTCCTCCTTCTTTTGAACACTCCATACCTCATTGCCCTGAGGGTGGCCCCCCGGAAAAGTTGCGGTATCCTCAACCCCAAAACCGCAACTTTTCCGGAGCCTTTCCCTATACCCGCATTTTCATGACAACATCGCACATTCCCCGCACATCAGGTGCGACTTTCTGCGTCTCTTGACTTTCTGAACTGGGCATCGCCCCATACCCCTATTGCCTCTCCCTCCAAGACATTGTATATTCCTGCGAAATTACCCACAATACAAGGAATATTCATGCGACCAAAAGCTCTTCTCTTCTCACTGCTTCTGCTGCTAATCGTCCTGCTCCAGGTCTCCCCGGCGCAGTCCTGCACACGCTTCATTTACACGGCTGGAAACGATCAGGTCCTGACCGGACGCTCCATGGATTGGCTGGAAGATCTGAAAAGTGATTTCTGGATTTTTTCACGGGGAATGCAGCGTGACGGCGGTGTCGGCAAGGATTCGATACAATGGACAGCCAAATACGGCAGCGTCATCATTTCAGGCTATGACGCGGCTTCGGCTGATGGCATGAACGAAAAAGGGCTGGTCGCCAATCTGCTCTATCTGGCCGAATCCGATTATGGACACCGCAACGGCAAACCGGGACTGTCCGTCGCGGCCTGGGTTCAGTATGTGCTCGACAACTATGCGACCGTCAACGAAGCTGTTGCCGACCTCCGCACCGAACCATTTCGCCTCGTGGCCGCGCATCTGCCAAACGGGTCCGCGCCAACGCTGCATCTGGCCATATCCGACCCAACCGACGATTCCGCCATCTTCGAATACATCGACGGCACCCTGACCATTCATCATGGCAAGAAATTCAAGGTCATGACCAACTCTCCGATCTACGAGCGGCAACTTGCCCTGGATGATTATTGGCAGGAAATCGGTGGACTGACCATGCTGCCCGGCACCAATCGGGCCAGCGACCGCTATGTCCGTGCCAGTTTCTATGTCGATGCGTTGCCCAAATTCAAAGATACCCGCATGGCTGTTTCCGCTGCATTCAGCGTCATCCGCAATGTGTCTGTCCCGCTTGGCATCACCACACCAGGACATCCAAATATTTCCACCACCATCTGGCGGTCTGTTTTCGATCAAAAGAATCGAATCTACTATTATGAATCCGCAATCTCTCCCAACATTTTCTGGGTCGAGCTGAAAAACATCGATTTCAGCGCATCACAACCGCCCAGAAAACTGAGCCTGAAAAAACACCCCGTCTTTGCCGGTGACGTTTCCGGAAAATTTCTCCCGGCCACCCCGTTCACCTGGTTGGCTCCCTAAAACAACGACATCCCATGGCGAGTCCCGGCCATCCGGTTCGGGACTCGGACTTCATTCTTACCGTAAACCAGTCAACAAACAACGCATCCCCCCTTGTCGGCATGGGAAAGGCAGTGTAGACAGACAATCATCTCTTCGATTTTCTGTCACCCACTCCCCGGAGGAACTCATGCGTCGCCTCAGTCTCCAGATCGTCCTTGCCTTGATCCTCACAGGTTTATTGCCTTCATGGGCCTGTGCCCAAGACTCCCCGGTCATCCCGTATCAAACCACGCCTAATTTTTCCACGGACCCTTTTTTTGAAGGACAGGAAGGGGGTGATTTCGGCACCGGCCTGGCATTGGCCGATATCAACGGTGACGGCTTCAAGGACATGGTCGTTTCCAGCGGCAACGACAAGGCCCTGCAACACGTCACCGTCTATTTGAACCGTCAGGATGGGACCTTTCCCGAAACACCCGACTGGTTGTCCGGTGACACCGACCATCACGGCACACTGGCTGTCGGCGATATCGACGGCGATGGAGACAATGATGTCGCTGTCTCGGTTTTTCTCGGCAAAGATCTCGAATATGAAAAAGGCGGAATCAAGGTCTACGTCAATCACAACGGCACGTTGGAAAGCCTACCGTCATTCACGGACACAGGTTACCCATCCTTTGGTTGTGCTCTCGGTGATATCGATGGTGACGGCGACCTCGATCTGGCCGTGGCCTGTGGCGAACCCATTCCCGAAGTGGAAAGCTTTGCCACGCAAGAATGTTCCAAACGGGCCAAACAACGATTCTCCCGCACTCGAAGCAAAAAACGCACAAACAATCCACAGCCCCCGTTCAAGGTCCGCAATCGTATTTATCTCAATACCAATGGGACATACTCGACACAACGCGACACCATCTGGCGAACCTGGGATGCCTTTGTGGCCATGGCCGTCACGTATGGCGATGTCAACGGGGATGGACTGATGGACGTGCTTTTTGATTCCGCGCCGATCCGGCTCTATCTGGGCCGACAGGGAATGACCCCGGACACCACACCGAGCTGGACCTCCGAGGACCAGAATTACTACGGCAATGGCCTTGATTTTGCCCCCACCATCCACACGGAACCGGCACAACCGGACACGGTGCCGACCATTGCAAGTTCATCCAATTGCTACATGGGCAAAGGACGCGGCGGGTTCTCGCTCTATCGATTCCTGTCCCCATTCGTCATTCAATACGAACCCCGAACCAGTTGGCCAATCTGGACTTCGAAACACGGAGGATGGGGTTCGGCCATCCGCCTGGCCGACCTGAACCAGGACGGCAACCTCGATCTCATCACGCACCGTTGGAACCCTCCGGGACGAAATGAACTTGCGGGAACCCTGCTGGTCTATCTCGGCAACGGGTCCACCTACCCCGAGACCTGTGACTGGACATCGTCCGAACAATACACGTCCATCATTGAAGCCATTGATCTGGCCGATCTGGATAAAAAGGCGGTGGCACAGGGTGTCTATGAAGCCTCTGTCGATGACAGTCACTGGGGAAAAGGACAGGATGGACAATCCGTTTTCTACGTCGGGCCACAGATCATTGAAGCAATCACCTCGGTCAAACGGTGGAGTCAGGCCAGCGGATGGCGCGAATTGCGCCCCGGCACGGACTACACCACTGTTCCCGGACGGAACTGGGTCTCCTTTGCCACACCGCTTCATCTGGGCAACAAGGTCCAGATCGTTTTCACGACTTCCCCGGAACTGGATATCGTCTACACCAACTGGAATTGCGATCTCGGAAACTTCATCTACAGGTATCACCGCGCTTCAAATCGATAGGACAAAAAAAAGGCTGGGAAAATCATTTCCCGGCCTTCCTTCCTGCATGATCTCTCTTGGACAGACTCCACAAAGACCAACAACAGTCAAAAATCACGCGACAGCGGCTACCACTCTTTCACATTCCGATCCGCATATTCGAAGTACTCGCCTCGCTTGATGCTGAATTCGTGATCGAAAAAGGCCGATGAAATAAGAAATTCGGCGGACGACCGATTGCTGGCCGTCGGGATATTGTACAAAACAGCCAAACGCAACAACGCCTTCACATCCACATCATGCGGCTGTGGTTCCATGGGATCCCAAAAAAAGATGAGGATATCGACCTCGCCCCCCGCGATCAATGCACCAAGTTGCTGATCGCCGCCCAACGGACCGGATTTCAACCGCCGGACCTTCTTGAATGTCACGCCATCCTTTTTCGATGATCGCTCCTTGAACAGCGTCTCGACCATCCGTCCGGTGGTTCCTGTGGCAATCAAATGATGTTCCACCATCATGGTCCGATTGCAATCAATGAAATCCAACAGCTCACCTTTACAATTATCATGCGCCACAACAGCGATATTTTTCACTTTTTTCATGGTATCTCCCATATCTATTCAGATCAACGGTTCTCGACCGCCGCACATATTCTGCACCTTTCATACCGGCAGCTCAAGGACCATTTTCCCCCACCGACCTCGACGTGCCCACCGAGAATGGGCACCTCTTTATCGAAAAAGCGTCATCCCCATACCAGAAAAAAGCTTTGTGCGCACCAGACACTTGACATTATATGAGGATGAATGTCATTTTCAATTAAACAAATTAATCCCCTGTTTCATGGACAGAATCAGCCGGTATTTCGAACTGTTGTCTTCGACGCTGTCTCAAAATGAAAACGCTCTTTCAGGACGAAACAGCTTCGCAAAAACCTAACAGGGGAAAACAGTCCAAGGAGCTTTGATGCACACGATATCAACAGACGGCATTTCAGACGCAGTTGCGGACACCTTGTTTATCACGCTGTATATGCGATGCCTCGAAACACAACGGTCCGACCGGATTATCAACGACCCAGAGGCGTGCCGCATGGTCGAAACGCTGAAGTATGATTTCTCCGTCTACGACGCAGCCACCCGAAGCCAGATCGGCACCTGCATCCGAGTCAGGACATTTGATACCATCACCACAGAGTTCATTGAAACACACGCCGATCCGGTGATCGTCAACCTCGGATGCGGTCTGGATACTCGATCCAACAGGATCGGACTGGATAAAGGCGTGTATTACAATATAGATCTCCCGGAAGTCATGGAACTGCGAGACATCCTGCTCCCGCCCGATGATAAAAATATTTCCATCCACACATCCCTCTTTGACATGACCTGGATGCGAGATATCAGAAACGTCCACCCAGACGCCGATATCCTGGTGCTCTCCGAGGGGGTTCTGATGTATTTCACGGAAGCGGAAATTCGTCCTGTCCTTGAAGAAATTGCCCGGATCCTCTCCCCCGGCGAACTGGTCTTTGACGCATGCACGGACTTCGGCTGCAAAATGTCATCCCGTCACGACACCATCAAGCACACAAACGCCCGCTTTCAATGGGGACTCAATGACAACACCCTGCCGGAGCAATGGGCACCCAATATCCACCTGCACGATGTGTCCTATTACATGCATCAGGAAAAACACCGCTGGGACACGGTATCGAAATGCATGGCCTATATCCCGGCTTTTGCCAAGGCATTCAAAATGCTTCACTACACCATAGCTCCGGCCCGGGCCTGAGCACATCCGCCCACCACACGAAGCAGGGCCTGCTCCGCCGTCACTTAACCACGACACACAGCCTCGAAACACACGTTTCGGGGCTTTCACCCATTCCCCGCCCAACCGCTCACCGATTTTGCTTGACTTTATAGTTTAGAACCTTTACTAAAGTTTCATGACCAGCAAGGAAAATTCTATCAAGGCACTGACCGGCAGGCTGCGACGTATCATCACCAAACACGCCAGGATCGAAGAACTCCCGATCCGTACAGGCACAAACGTCGGCCTGACAGCCAAGGAAGTCCACTGCCTGAACGCCATCGGCGAACAGGAAGGTGCCAATGTCAAACAGATCGGCGACATGCTAGACGTGACCAAAAGTGCGGCCTCGCAAATGATCGGAAAACTTGAAAAAAAAGGGTTCACGCGAAAAGGAAAAGCCGTGGGTAATGACAAGGAAATCCTGGTTTCTCTCACCGATGCCGGATGGGAGGCGTTTCAGGCGCACAAGGAATTTCATGAACGCCATTTCACAACGCTTGTAGATAGACTGGAAGCCTTTCCAGACACACAAATTGCGGTGGCCGCCGCCATTCTCGCCACCGTGGAGACCACGGTGGACGAACGGATTGCGGAATTGTTTACTGACTAATTTTTTCCCGACTCATGGCTGAGCCCCCCCTCTCCAAATCAAAAAACCACACTGATCTTTTTTTTGGCTTAAAAGGTTAAATCTCTAAACCATAATTTTGCCTCCACTCAACGCCATGCACAATGCGCTTCCGGAAAAAACGGCCCTCAAACCAAGGATTCTCATGTCTCATCACTCCCAGGCCGCACCGACCAGACATAAAGGTCCCGGTCCCACCAGTTTCTGGATACAATCCGCCGACGCCGTCTTCAATCACCTGCCCCTGCACACCGGCATGACCTTCATGGACGCCGGATGCGGTGCCGGGGAATATACCCTCCATGCCGCCCGAATGCTCGGTCCTACGGGACACGTCATTGCCCTGGACACCGTGGAGTCATCGGTCGCATGGTTGAACACCACCCAACATGAACCGGGCATGGCGCCGATACAGGGTCACATCTGCGACATCACCACGCCGTTGCCATTCGACGCACAGAGTGTGGACATCGTCCTGCTCGGAACCGTCCTCCACATCAAGGCTGTCCGAAACCGAGCCACCGCCATGTTTGCCGAATTCAACCGCGTTCTCCGGCCAAACGGCACACTGGCTGTCCTTGAATGCAAAAAGGAAGAAGCAGACTTCGGCCCCCCGCTCCATTCCCGACTGTCCATACAAGACGTGCAGGCCATGGCCGCTCCAGTCGGCTTTCACACGGCCTCGACACATCGTTTCACCCACACCTATCTGCTCTGTCTATCGCCGGATGACAGCACAAAATGCTCGACTCCACACGGCAATTGACATGTGACAAGTTATCGGGCAGTGCTTATTTTTTTACCGCAAACAAGGAGCGTTGATGTCCGTTCGGTTCCAGGATCTTGCAATTGAAGTTGCTGAAAATCAGGGCCATTGACAGGAGCAAACCATTTCCTCTTCGCCGTCCTTTCAGGACTGCATCAAGGCCCTTTCGGCCTGCCTTCTCGTGGTTTTCCCAACCCCGCTCTCATTCAGTGCCCACTTTTTCCGCAACACCCTCACCACTCTGTCTCTGTTTGAAGCCCTTGGCACCGCCAACGGCCCATATCAATGACCACATGACCGATTCCGTGAATCGGTCTCAACGCATGGTGAAAAACAATGACCAAACCTGAAAAACCAATGAACCAATTGTCACACAACGACCCAAAAAACCGACTGGGATGGACTGACACTCTCGAACATCGAGTGACCGCACTCCCTATCTCGCCGCACACAATAGCCCGCGTCATCAGCGTCCAACGCGGACAATTCCTTGTCTCGGACGGTGTCCGGGAATGGCTATGCACGCCTGCGGGCCGCCTGAAGCGCGCCGCCAACCGGGACTATCCCGTGACCGGAGACTGGGTTACCATCGAAGCAACCATCGTCACCGGAGTCATTCCCCGAACCAACTTCCTGTCTCGCGGTGCTGCCGGATCACGAGGCCATCGGACCGATACCGCACTCCGGGAGCAGGCCATTGCCGCCAACATCGACACAGTCTTCATCGTGTGCGGGCTTGATCGGGACTTCAACACCCGTCGGCTCGAACGGTATCTGACCTTGGTCCACAATCAGGGCATTCCACCCGTGGTGGTCCTGACCAAAGCGGACCTGCATGACGATCCGACCCCATTCCTTGAAGAAGCCGAGGCCATTGCCTTTGGTGTGCCCGTGGTCATGACATCCATACAGGACGGCCGGGGAAAGACCGAATTGGAACACTGGCTCGAAGCAGGAAAGACCGTGGCCATGATCGGCTCGTCCGGTGCCGGAAAATCCACCCTTGCCAATTTGTTGCACGGAACGGATATTCAGGCCACCGGAGCGATCAGTGACAGTGTCGGCAAAGGCCGTCACACCACCACGGTCCGAGAGCTGCTTCGGATGCCACAGGGCGGGATGCTCATGGACAATCCGGGCATCCGTGAAATCGCCTTTCACGAAGAAGGCGACGGCCTGACCAGCACCTTTGCCGATATCCAGGCTCTGGCCGAATCCTGCCGCTTTGCCGATTGCTCGCATGAGCATGAACCCGGATGCGCGGTGCTTCACGCCGTCCAGACCGGGGAACTCAGTCAGGATCGGCTGGACAGTTATCACAAGATGGCCAAAGAAATGGAGTATATTGCCTCGCGACGCACCAAAAGCGCGGACCGCGTTGAAAAGGAACGATGGAAAAACGTGGCCCTGCACATCAAGAATCTCAAAAAACGCAACCGATAATCACCCATAAAAACACGCGCCACAGACAGACAACCTGTGGCGCGTGTTCACGAAAATGAATCCCGAAAAAAAGCGATTATGAATCAGGGATTTTCCTGCTCGCCCCCCTCCGTATTCGGAGCCTGAAAGCTTTCATCTTCCAATCCGGTCAAATCCCCGATGTCATGGCCGGTCTCCTCGGCCTTGAGCACGCGCCGCATGATCTTGCCTGAGCGGGTCTTGGGCAGGGCCTCACGGAATTCGATGGATTTTATCACGGCCACCGGGCCAAGTTCGTTACGGATGGTCCGTTTGAGGTCCTTGATGAGATCATCGTCAGGTTCAAACCCGCCATTGAGCTGCACAAACGCCTTGGCAGCCTCGCCCTTGATCTTGTCCGGCACCCCGATCACCGCACATTCGGACACGGCCCCGTGCATCCCGAAAGCGGCTTCAAGCTCTGCCGATCCGATACGATGTCCGGCGATGTTGATGACATCGTCAGCCCGGCCCTGAATCCAGATGTAGCCATCTTCATCCTTCTTTGCGACGTCACCCGCATAGTACACGCCGGGAACTTTCTCCCAACACGCCTTGAAGGCATCGTCATCATTCCAATATCCAGTCATCATGGCAGGCCAGGGTTTGGTCACCACCAACAATCCCCCCTTGCCAGGCGGGACCGGCTTCCCGTGCCGGTCAACAACATCACACTCCACCCCGGGCAATGGCTTGGTGACAGAGCCGGGCTTGAGCAGGGAAATGGGCAACGGCGCGATCATGAACATGCCGGTTTCCGTCTGCCACCAGGTGTCCAGCACCGGGCATTCGGACCGCCCGATATTCTTGTACAACCATGTCCAGGCCTCGGGAGCAATGGGCTCACCCACGGTCCCGAGCAAACGCAAACTCGAAAGATCATGTTGCTTGGGATACTGGGTGCCGAACCGCATGAGCATCCGAATCATGGTCGGCGCGGAATAAAAAATGGTAACTCCGTATTTGGCCACGATGGCCCAGAGTCGATCGGCCTGCGGATAATTGGGATGTCCCTCGTACATGACCGAGGTGGTCCCGGCCATGAGCGGCCCGTAGATACCGGCACTGTGGCCGGTCACCCACCCGGGATCAGCGGTACACCAGAAAATATCGGTTGGCTTGATGTCAAAAACCGTTGTCAGCGTCCGGTTGACACCCACCATGTACCCGGCATGGGAATGGACAATCCCCTTGGGTTTTCCTGTGGTCCCGGAGGTGTACATCAGAAAAAGCGGATCATCCGCGTCCATGACCTCGGTGGGAGCTTCATTGCGCTCCTGACGGACCAAATCCTCGTACTGAAAATCCCGTCCGTCCACCATGTCCACACTCAGGTTGCACCGCCGGACCACCACCATGGAATCGACACAATCCGCGCAGGCACCGATCAAAGCTTCATCCGCAGTTTCCTTGAGACTGACGATCCGTCCGTTGCGATAGAATCCATCCGCCGTGATAACCAGCTTGGCATGGGCGTCATTGATGCGCTGCCGCAAGGCCTTGGCCGAAAAACCGGCGAAGACCACGGAATGAATCGCCCCGATCTTGGCGATCGCCAACATGGAAATCACGGTTTCAGGCAAGGGCGGCATGTAGATGACGACTCGGTCACCTTTGCGAATGCCTAATGAGCGCAGGGCATTAGCAAACCGATTCACTTCACGGTACAATTCGAAATACGTATATTTGCGCTGGTCGCCGGGTTCGCCTTCCCAGATCAGGGCAAGCTTGTTCTTGTTGGCGGTCTCGATGTGTCGATCCAAGGCGTTGTACACGATATTGCACCGCGCACCGGGAAACCAGCGATAGAATGGTGCGTCCTTGTCGTCGAGCACCTGATCCCACTTCTTGAACCAATCCAGATCATCGGCGGCTTCTTCCCAATATCCCATGAAATCCATCTGAGAGAATCGACGCGCCGCGTCCAATTCCTGGGGATTGACATTGGCCTCGATAACCAATTGCGGAAGCGGGCGAAACACGCGCTCTTCCTGCAACAAGCTGTCTACTGTTCCTGGCTGGTCCATATTTCCTCCTCGCCGTCAACGGTTCGGCGAGTCTCTTTCATAACAATTTATCCCGGCAAATCCCGCGTTATTCGGTCAGCGGTTGCCCGAGCACGTTCAACGGTTACAATCCGATGATCTTCTTCAACTCCGCGATTCGCCGGCGGCTGATGGGCAACTCGATCCGGGTCCGGCCTGCCGTGCGCAGCATGAAGTTTGACCCCGGCATACTCGCGATTTCGGTCACCATGTCGAGATTCACCAAATACTTGCGATGCACCCGGAAAAACCGGTGCGGTCCCAGTCGATCTTCCAGATTCTTGAGGCGATGGGATGAAAGAAATTTCTGATTCGCCGTGTGGATATAGGAATAATCCTCAAAGGCCTCCACAAAAATGATCTGATCATACGGAATGAGAATGGTCCGCCCATCCTGACTCACGGCGAGCTTATCGATCTCCGGCCTGCGATTGGCGGTCTGATCCCACGCGGTTTTCAATGCGGCCAAAAAGGAATCCTGCTCTTCTTCGGGCAAGGGCAGCTTCACGGTCTGTTCCGTGTTTTCATCGCGGGATTCAGTCGCGGCATCCATCTGTGGTTGGGGCGGAGGAACTTCCCGAAACCGGGACTTGAAGGTCTGAAGCCGGTCCATGGTCCGGGCCATACGCCCTGGCGCAGGCGGCCAAAGCAGGTAGTCCGTGGCTCCCAACTCAAAAGCGGCATACGCCTGATTTTCCGTATCGGAAATAAACACCAGAGCGGGTTTGTTCTTGCGACCTCCCAACATCTGGGCCATCTCGATACCACTGGTGCCCCCCGACAAATCGATGCCGAGAAAAAACACGCCATATGGAATGGCTTCAAGCAGTTCCATGGCCTCGAGAGCGGTCACGGCCTCGCCCAAAACCTGAATAAACGCGACCTCTTCCAACGCATCCCGCAGGGCGGTGCGAACGTCCGGGTCCGGATGTATGAGCAAAGCTTTTAACGTCGGCATGGGATATCATCGACCTTTGTTCCAATACATTATGAAGAATACTTCACTGATAAGCCTACCCATAAACGTGTTGTTTCGCAAGGTTGAGGTCGTCCATCCCCTGCTGTCACACAATCCCGGCCCATATGTCACACTCCCGAAACCCACGCAGCTCGCAGTAGGGATACCGTCTCCACACTTCATTGAAAAATCGTCTTCCTCCGTCGCGGAGTGGGCACTCCTCTCCATGCCCGCTCCGCACCCTCTCCTTGCCAAAACCGACGGTTTGTGATCTCAATTGAACATCATGAAGACATGTATTTTTCTGCCCCCGGTCAACAAACCGACCGGCGGCGTCACCGTGTTGCGGCAGGTTGCCGATATTCTCCATCAGGCTGGGAAAGACGTCCGCCTTGTTGCGCGCGAAACCAGTGGTTGGCGACCGGACGGACTGGCCGATGCCGCGCCAGTGATTGAATGGGCCGACCTGCATCTGACGTCTGATGACATCTGGATGATTCCCGAAGGGTGGGTCAATGCACTGGCTCCGGGACTGGAAGCCAAGGCGCACTGTCTCAACTACGTCCAGAACTGGGCCTATCTGTTTTCGGCCCTGCCCGAAGGGGTGGACTGGCACAACCTGCCCGTGGAATTTCTCGCGGTCTCTGATCCCGTGTCCCACTACATCAAGAAAACGACCTTCAAGGATGCCCCGATCATTCGCCCGGGCATCGACCGCTCGATTTTCTATCCGCCAGACAAAAAGCCCACCCGCCGTTTTACGGTGGCGTTCATGCCGCGCAAAAACAAGGCACTGATCCAGCAGATCAAGGCCATTGTCGAGCACCGTATCGGACCGAATGCCATCAACTGGCTGCCCATTCAGGGCATGTCCACCCATCAGGTGGCCGACGCCCTGCGGTCCGCCCACATTTTCCTGGCAACAGGGTTTCCCGAAGGCTGTCCGCTCCCGCCTCTTGAGGCCATGGCCTGCGGGTGCCTGCCCGTGGGGTTCACCGGATTCGGCGGCTGGGACTACATGCGCCATATCCAATCGTCCCCCCGATTTACCCCGTGGATCGATCTGCGTGAAGTGGATTGGGCCGGAAACGGATTCTGGTGCGCGGACGGTGATGTGCTGGATGCCGCGCTCTGTCTGGAAGATGCGCTTGACATGCTCAAAAAAAACGATCTTTATCTAGCAGCGGCCCTGGAATCCGGGCAGGAAACAGCCGATGCCTACAGCTCTGACACCCAAAAACTCGCCGTCCTCGAAGCGTGGGACGCATTCTAAACACACCATGTCCAAAAAAAACCGACCTGAACCGGAATCCCTGGCACTTGCCGCCGGGGGCGTGGATTCGCACGCGCACCTTGACCTCGAAGATTTTGACGAAGACCGGGACGAGCTGCTCGCCCGGGCCTCGGCCTCGGGCATCAGCCAGATACTCAATGTCTTTCTCGGACCGGACGCCTATGAACGAAACCGGTCCCTCTTTGACACGCACCCGCAGGTTTCCTTCCTGCTCGGCGTACACCCCAACAACGCCCCGGACCTGACCGACGATGCGCTCGAACGGATGCGGCACCACTTCAGCACCGATTCACGGCTCAAGGGGGTCGGGGAAATCGGCCTTGATTATTATTGGGATGATGTCCCGCCCGACGTCCAGAAAGTCGCGTTCATCAAACAGATTGACTTGGCCCGAGAACTGTCCCTGCCCATTGTCATTCATTCCAGAGATGCCAATGACGATACGGCCACCATCCTTGAATCACACGGATTCAAAGACTACCCGGTGCTCTGGCACTGCTTTGGTGCGGACATCGAATTCGCTGAACGTCTTGTGGGCAACGGCTGGCATATTTCGATCCCCGGCCCGGTGACGTATCGAAAAAAATCCGAAGCGGTCCAGGCGGCCGTGGCCCGTATCCCACTCGACCGGCTCATGGTCGAAACAGATTGCCCGTACCTGACCCCGGAACCATGGCGCGGCAAACGCAACCATTCATCGCTGGTGGTCTTCACGGCCCAACGTATCGCCCAGATCAAAGGCCGCTCACTTGAAAATATCTGGCACATCACTGGCGACAACGCCCGACGCTTCTTTTCCCTGTAAATATTCTTCAGGGCCTGTCTCCATCAGGCCCCTTTTTTTCTCATTCGCCCACGTCCTCACCCGACCACTTCGCCGCAGGCGACACAGGGTTTCCAAAGGGGGCCCGCCCCTTTGGCTGCCAGAGGCGAAATCACCTGAAAATCCCGCCAAAGGCGGCTTCCACTTCTCCCTTTTTCCTACCTTCTTTCACCAAAGACTGCCATCAAGCGGGCACATCCCTATCAATCAATTTCAACTGAGAAATGGAGCCGAGTTCGTGACGCATGTGCTCCTTGAAACAGCGTTCAGTGAGGGTTTCGGCCTTGTTTCTGAATTGCACACAGGCAATGGTATTTTCCAATTTTCTGTCCGAACCGGTGATCGGCACGATGGTCTTGTCGGCGATCTGATCACTGACAAGATGACTCACGATGACACCAATCCCCATGTCCTGTTCGATGGCCGCTATGATGGCTCCGGCGTTGTCGGCCACGAAAACCATGTCCAACGAGGACGGCGCCGTGTCAAAATGGAGCTTGAACCAACTGCGAAACAGGGCAATATCCTTTTTGTACCCGATATACTGCAACTGAATCAGCTCGTCGTATCCGGCCCCGAGCACATGCGCGTTGTAATAGGTCTGGGAACAGGCACAAACAAACTGCTCCTTGACGATGGGATGTATGGTGTAGGTTGTCTCGCCACCAGGGGTGTTGGTAAAAATCGGCAAAATGTCGATGTAGGCGAAATCCAATTCGGCCTGAGATACCTTTTCGAACAACACATTCGGATCACCCAGCTCCAAATAGAATGAAACATTGGGATACTGCCGACGAAACGAAGCCATGATTCCGGGCAGATACGTCTTGCCAAACTCTGACGGCGCACCGATTCGCAACTCTCCGGACGGCATCTCGAAACTCTCGTTGATGTCGCGAACCCCGTTCTCCAACTGCATCATAAAGGCACTCACAATGGCGTACAGCTTGTGCGCCGCCGCCGTGGGAATCAGCTTCCGGTTCACCCGGGTGAAAAGTGCCACCTGCACCTCGTTTTCCAGCTTCTTTATATGCTGACTGACACCGGATTGCGTGATGTGCAACGCCTTCGCCGCCCTCGTGGTGCTCTGCTCGGTGTACACATGATAAAAAACCTTGAGTCGGTTGAAATCCGGCAGCATCACACCCTCTCCTGTTCGATTGAATGACATTTTAACTAATCAATTCCAGCAAAATTAATAATTTTACTAATTAATAAATTTCCCGATAGAGTGCAACCAGACCACGAGGTCTTCACAAGGAGTTTTACGTGAAAATAGGAATCATAGCGGCAATGGATGAGGAACTCCGGTTCCTGCATCAGGAATTGACCAATTCGAAAATCGTCAGAATTGGTCAATTCACCTTTCATAGTGGACAGATACGAGATGTTGACGTTGTCGTGACCCAATGTGGCATTGGCAAGGTCAACGCAGCGGTCGGGGCAACATTGTTATTGGAAAACTTCAAACCGGATTCGCTCATCAACATCGGTGTGGCTGGCGGATTCGCTCAAAATATCGAAATCGGGGACGTGGTTCTTTCTTCGGAAGCGCGACATTACGACGCGGACGCCACGGCCTTTGAATATGAAATAGGTCAAATCCCGAAAATGCCAGCCAAATACACGGCTGATGACGCACTGCTTCACATCGCCGAAAGCGTGGACATGCGATCGGACAACGTGGCCGTGCATCAGGGAGTCATTCTTTCGGGAGACGCTTTTGTCCATACTCCATCACAGATAGCCTATCTGGCCAAGAAATTTCCCGATGCCCTGGCCGTGGAAATGGAAGGGGCGGCCATCGCGCAAACCGGATTTCTGTTCAGGGTTCCCTTTATCCTCATCCGAGCCATCTCGGACAAGATTCGGGAGTCCGAAAACCAGATTACCTACGCAGACAGCCTGCATAAAGCGGCCAAAAGTTCCGTCAAAATGACTTTGGGCATTCTTGAAACAATCCATACGAGGGCAGCATGAAAAAAATAGCAAGTTTCACCATCGATCACACCAAACTGCACCGCGGTGTCTATGTTTCCCGCACGGATCTGGCGGGGACTGCCGTGGTCACGACATTTGACCTGCGCATGAAGGAACCGAACAGGGAACCGGCTCTGGCTCCAGAAGCCGCTCACGCCATCGAGCATATCGGGGCCACCTTTCTGCGCAACCATCCGCATTACAAGGATCAGGTCATCTACTTCGGTCCCATGGGATGCCTGACCGGATTTTACCTCGTGCTCAGCACTAAATGCTCGTCACGCGAGATACTCCCACTCATTCAGGAAGTCTTCCAGCATGTTGCAGCATTTGACGGCGACATTCCCGGAGCAAGCCCGGTGGAATGCGGCAATTATCGTTTCATGGATCTGAATGGAGCGCGACAGGAAGCCGCCCGATACAGTGAGGAAGTACTGTCCGCCATTCAGGACGAAAATCTCGTGTATCCCGAATAACGACCGTCATGTCCGGGTGGAAACTCTTTCAGGGCTTCCACCCGCTTTCTATCATGTTCTGGTAGTCCATGCGTTGAACACAGCTACCGCCAAGGGCACCCTACTGGTGCCGACTCACGCGCCTTTTCAATTTCGCCAACGATGCCACGCCGATTTTTTTCGTTATGTTCTCAAATCGAAGCAGGGCCAGGTTTTCCCCTTTTTCCCGCGCTTCATGAACACGATCGGCATACAGCGACACCGTTTTTGGTGAAAACGTCTTTAACTCGGCGCATTGATTCCGACGAAACAGCCCTGGATTTTCCGGGCTGAACCAAGGATACGCCTTTGAAGCGTCACTCATCCAGTGCGCTTCGACATCAACGATTTTTCCGATGGTTTCCATATCCCCGGAAACCGGTGGAGTCAGGTCATCCATACGCGCATTTTTTTCCACCAACAAATTCCGACCATCCTGTTTCGCGGCTTTCAAATCAGCCAGATACGATTCCAGAAACTCGGTCTGCATGACGGAAAAAAGCATCCATCGCATCTTGCGGAATGTCTTGCGACGTTCCAGACACATGGATGATCCATCAGTCGCGGAAGCAGCTCGAAACATGACCAATTCATGATCGATAATCTCCCGAATCAGCCGCTCACGGACCTTTTCCCTGGGCGGCGTTCTTTCGAACACGCCAAAAGCAAACATTGCAAAGCCCTCTCTATTCGAGATTTTCATGTGCTGACACGCAGTTCTATCCACGCGCCAATTTCAAGACCTTGAGGAAACCGACTTCGTTGAGGTCAATCAGTATCCTTCCACATTTTTCGGAAAAACAATTTTTCCATTTCCTCGTCCGGCGACTCTATTCCAATGCCACGAGTTCTCCCGAGGTATACCCACAGGTTCAGCACGCGCCTGATCTGTCGATGCACCACATCAGCTTTTTTTGCGTCGGACACTTCGCCGAACACCGCCCCTGTACAACCTCAAAAGTTATAGGTCAAACCAATATGAAAAAAAATGTACCCAAATAAACTCTATTTAAAAACGCATGAAAACACAGACGTATGGATAGGGAAAATGGAGAGATGAAATGAAGCAGGGAAAAAGCACGCTGCGCCACCATTTTTAGATGGCCACCCAAAAATCAAGCGGCCCATACACGTGAGCCATGCCGGACATCAGTCCGGCATGGCTCCCAAGTACACACGGCGTCAAGTCGCCTAGGGAAGTGTTATGACATCACTTATGAGAATCTTGACTCCGCTCCTTGGTCAGACACTGATCGTCTCAGTGAACGCCTGTCCCCCCTCACATCAATCGGAAGGAATCCTCCCGAATCAAATAAGGACAGGCGTGATATCATTTATTCTGCGCCAAGCCTCAATTGAAGCCTGCCGTCCGCGTCAAACGTCACTTCCTGGGGCGATCCAACGATGTCGAATCGTTCCTTGCCGGACAATTCCGGAATCAGTGCCTCGCTGACATAACAATCGGTCAGGTACAGTGTATTGGGGACACACACCATTCGCACCTCATCGAGTGGTGTATTGCGCAGACAATGCATCATGGTTTTCAATGTCTCTTCCTCGGTGTCCAGGAACAGCGGCAGGAAGGCCCGGGCCACGAAAGTCGTGGTCAGACAGTTCAGGTACGTGGCCTTGCGATCAATCTTGTCCACCAATTTCCTGGTGGTGAAATCAGCAAGTCCGATACCCGTGGCATTGCCGTGCGATGCCTCGGACAGATCCAGAACAGACACGTAATGAATAACGGGAGCAACTGGTTCGGCCCCGCCCTGAATACGCAGTCTACCGACAATGTTCGTATCCAGCCCTGTTCCACTATAGTTTTTGCCCATCTCCTCGACGACCAACGCGTCCAGGTGTTCGACGGGCAATGAAGGCATCAGGGATTTCGAATAGCGCAACAACTCGCGTTCGCGTTCGATGATATCCTTGGCCAAAATCCCTTCGATCTTGGCGGTTTCTTCGTAGGCATTCTCGATAAGAGCAAGGCCGCCCACAACCGGCATCTTCGCGATAATGGCGCTCGCGACTTCTTCCAATAATGGGGATAGCCGTTCGGACTTTCCTTCGGCATGAAACTGGGTTGCACCCGCAGGTCCGCCGAGTCCCACAACGAGTTTCTTGGCCAGACCGCTTTCCACCGTTCCCTTGAACGACGTATGCGTCTTGACGCGATTGATGGGCATGATGGCATCCACTTCAAAAGCGGACTCCAGCATGAAGACCTTCCAGCCATTTTCGGTGGTGCCGACTTCGCGCCCCTTGTCGCAGGTAATGACCCGCGCGCCGAGACGTTCTTCGGTGATACCAAGGCTGTCGAGCACCTCCTTCTGACCGGCGGCCGAGCCACCGCCATGACTGCCCATGGCGGCCAGCAGTACCGGGGTTGCCCCCTTGTCCTTGACGAATTGCACGGCTATTTCAAGAATCGTCAGAATATTCTGTATACCCCGACTTCCGGCCGTGATGCCCACGGTCATGCCGGGTTTGATCGTCTGTTCCAATTTTGCCAGCTCGGCTTTCACTGTGCCGGGCACGTCCTCGACTCGATCCCGCTCAAAATTCTGGCGAATTCGAACCATGCGAGGAAATACGTGTGATGTCATGTCTCACTCCTCAAGATGTTAATACAATCCGATCATCGGGAACCAGATCAACGCGGTCGCGGCCCACAATGCCCATGCCATGAGGCCGACCAGCACTGATGATTTGAGCTGTTCCGTCACCGTGTAATACCCGGCACCAAACATGATGATGTTGCCCATGGTATTGAATGGGAAGAACAACGCATACCCCATGAGAATTGCCTGTGGCAAAACAAACGCCACAACCGGAAAATTGAACGCTGTCGCCATACCAATATAAATGGGAATCATGACACCGGCCATGGCCGTGGTGGTTGACCAAATCATGTGACTGAAGATGGTAAAGCCCATCAGGCCGATCATCAACGGCAGCATACCGACACCATCCAGCCCCAAAGACTGCATCCCGGTCGTGATAACCCAAGCAAAGGCCTCGGTTTTGATCAATGTATTGGACAAGGTGATAACACCGCCGAAATACACGAACAATTCCCAGGGAATCTTCTTTTCTGCCTGTTTCCAGCTCAAGACACCAATACTCGGAGCCAAAATCAGACCACTGACCAAAAATGCCAACATGGCGGAACTCATCTTGTGCCAGGCATCAGTGGACCACAGGACCAAAGCGAGAATGAAATACAGCAACGCCTTGATTTCTTCCCTGCTCAAGGGACCCATTTTCTTCAATTCCCTGTCAACATACTCAATACCGCCGGGAATGGTCGTCATTTCCGGTTTGAAAAGAACCCGCAACAATAACGGAGTACCGATCAAGACAAGAATCGTGGTGGGCAGGGCTGCCAAGGTCCAATAGCCCCATGTGGTGCCGATGGCGGTGGTGCCAAGGGCGGCCGCGATCAAAGCGATGGAAATGGGATTGGGAATAGTTGCGGTCTGAAAACCACCAGCCGTGATATTGGATGCAAAGGTGTTTGACAGGAACAACGCTTTACCAAAATTACTTTTTCCCTTCTCAACCTGATACGCCTGGGCCACACCCTCGACGATCGGCAGCATGGCTGCGGTCCGCGCCGTATTGGACGGGGTCAGCGGAGAAATCAACAGGTTGGCAAACATGGGTGTCAAAATCGCACCCAATGGAGTTTTTCCGAACCGCTTCATCATGACAAGCGCAAGCCGCTGGGCGATCCCCGTCTCGGTCATGGCCGTCGAAATGATGAACCCGGTTACCAGCAACCACAATGCCGGTGAACCGAATCCGGAAATGGCAAATTTGGCCGATCGTATGAGGTGCCCCGCTTCGTTGACTGCGCCGGTCGGATTACCAACCCACAAATACAGAATAGGAACGAGCATCATGGTACTGGTCGCAATACTCATGCTCAACGTGATCCAGACAACAACCGCACCGGAAAAAATGGTCAGCAACTTGTGTTGCGTTATCGTCATGGTTTCCGGTGTTGGCAAAAGCCACACACAGAGCGCCACAGCGATCGCAATGATCGTGCCGTATTTTTTCCCGAAATCTTCAAATTTGTTTGCCATTGAAATCTTCCTTTTCTAGACGTGAACAGAAATCGAGCTGAGACCGAACCCATCGACTGCACCTGGATAAATCCGGGCAACGGCATGGAAATCCATATTTTTTTGATTGGACACCTGACCAGATGGTTGGCCACACCCGCCATGGTCTGAAAATGATCGATCGGGACAAAAAGCCCTCATGAATTCAGGCTCTTCTATCCAACCGCATCATTCCACAACATCAAGCCAATGGTAGACGGTTGTTCCTTCCGGAGCAGCCGCCGCGAGTTGAATGGTGCATCCACTACAACTTGTCAGGATGTACTCAGTGTTCTTGGGAAACCCGGCCAAACAGGAATCAGCCAGTTGCCGCGACAAATCGGGGTTCGTAATCTGGGTAATGCCACCCATTCCGCAACACTGCCCCTCTCCCTTGCGCAATCCAGACAAACCGGATTCCAACAAAGGCAGATCGTGATCCGTCCCCCAGTGACAGGGTTGATGATAGCCGTAGCTCTCAGGCTTGGCATCCGTGATCTCCCACTGGGCATCAGCCAGCAAGACACTCAACGGCGTCAAACTTTCCCGCCAGGCCACAGTGTCCGCCTCGGACAACAACGGTTGCCCATACTGGGACAAGGCATGATGACAGGAGGCACAGAACACGGCGATACGGGGACGGCCCAGTTTCTTCCAGACGTCCACGTTGTTCTGCTGCATGGAATCCATGGTGTCGTACAGGCCCGCTGAATGCATGGTGCCACCGCAGCACCCGAAATCAGATGTATCCAGCACAGTATATCCGAACAATCCCAACAAATTGTTCGTCTTGCTCGTCCACTGCGGCCGAATATTCTTGGCCGTGCAGCCCGGGAAAACCACGACGGGTTTGGAATCAACTTGAATTCCGGGGATCTTGAATAATCTGGCCCACGGCTTCTTGACCGGCTCATTGACCATGGCCTTGGCCGAATCCAGCGAGGGTTTCAACGCTGACGGCGCAACCCATCCCGGAACCAAGGAGGCCATCATGCCAAGGGACGGCCAGAGCGGGCCCATGTGTTTGATCCACAGGGACCAAAAGTGTTGGGTCCAATTCGGATGCGCGTGCCGCATGTCGGCCAGCAGATCCGCCGTGGACAATTTCCGAGCGCACGCGGTCCGACATTTGTCGCATCCCACGCACAACCGGGCCAATTCCTTGACGTGATCCCAATCCAGATCCGACGGATTCACGCCGGGCGCGGCATAGTCCTCATGCAACGGCTCCAAAAGCAGCCGTTTCGCCTTGGGGGAATATTCCTCACGTTTGAACTGCGCGTACACGGGACAAACCCGGAGACATTCACCGCATTGTGTGCAACCACGTTTCACATCAATACCCCTTGTTCGGGTTGAGAATTCCGTTGGGATCGAACAACCCGCGCACCTTGAGCATCAGTTCATGTTCATCCTTGCCAAGCTGCAACCCCACATTCTTGAGGCATCCAACACCGTGTTCTCCGGACAAACTCCCACCGAACTCCAGCACGGCCTCATCCATTTCGTGATGGGCTTTCCGTGTCCGTTTGGCGTCGTCTGGATCAGAGGCATCGTAATGCAAATTCGCGTGAATATTTCCGTCTCCGGCATGGCCAAAGGCGATCAACCGTTTGCCATTTTGGGCAGCTAGGCTCTCGAATCGGCGGACCGCCTGAAGGATCTGTCCACGAGGCACAGCCATATCGCCACCGATACGGTCCGGTCCGAGGACATATGAAGCAGAGGACACGCTGCGACGGTAGCCCCACAACTCGTTTTCCTCGTCCGAAGTTGTGCCCATCATGCGCCAGAGGGCGTCATCAATCTGATTGGACAGTTGTTCGATATTCATAGAGACGGTTTCCGCACTGCCATCCACCTGAAAAAGCAACAGGGAATTCACGGAATCAGGCCACGGATGGCCACCAGTCTGTTTGAGGATATCGAGTACGGTCTCGTTCATGAATTCGACGGCACACGGCAGGATACCAGCGGCAAAGACCTTGCCCATGGATTGCAGGGCCGCGTCCAGACTTTCATAGCCGACCAGAAGCGAAGCCGTGCCTTCGGATTTCGGAATGAGTTTGAGATACAATTTGGTCAAGATGCCCAACGACCCTTCCGAGCCAACCATGAACCGGGTCATGTCCAGCCCCACGACATCCTTTTGAGTCCGCCCACCAAAGGACAGGATTTTCCCGCCAGGGACCACCACGTCGCATCCAAGCACATAGTCCCGTGTCACGCCATATTTCACAGCGCGCAAACCACCTGCACAGGTCACCACATTTCCGCCCACACTCGTCGCCTTGCTACTGGCCGGATCGGGTGGGTAAAACAGGTTGTGCTTTTCACATTCCTGCTGAAAGGCAACCGTATTGACGCCGGGTTCGATCGTGGCCACGAAATCGGTTTCCGAAATATCCAGAATCCGATCCATGCCAAGCATGGACACCACGATGCCGGGTACCGTGGGAACACAGCCACCAGAAAGGCTTGTGCCCCGGCCTCGAGGATGAACCGGAATGCGTTCCGCATCGGCCCATCGCATGAATTCAGACACCTGCTCCACACAGGTGGGGCGGACAACCGCCAGGACTTCGCCTCGAATATTACTGGCGTCGGATTCATACACCCGCAGCGAAGGTTTGTCGTATTTTACACCGTCCTGAAACAACTCATCCAAAAATTGCTTATGGTCGGCAGTGAGTTCTGTCGTATATGTCATTCTCTTTCCTTACTCGTATCCGTCCATGCACTCCGCTCCGTGGGAGCCGGCCCTGATGCTGTTCAACACACAAGGGCCGGGCTTCCCTGGGGGGGGTGATGGTTTATGGTCTTTTCTACTTGGGGGTGACGATATATCTCCATTACGAGGGAATAGTCCCACGCCATGTCTGATTATGCTGAATTTTTTCCCTGAAGGTGGTTGGCCACGGTTTCTCCAAGAAGTCCGAGCTGTTCCACCACCACGACACCGGCATCCCGCATGGCCGCGATCTTGTCTTCGCCACGGCCTTTGGACCCGCTGATAATGGCACCGGCATGGCCCATGCGTTTCCCGGCAGGCGCGGTCAGTCCGGCAATGAAACCGAACACGGGTTTGGGATAGTTGGTCTCCTTGATGTAGGCAGCGGCTTTTTCTTCATTGTCGCCACCGATCTCACCCAACATACACACGGCTTCGGTATCAGGATCATTGCGGAACATCTCCAGCAAATCAATGAACTTGAGACCCGGAACAGGGTCGCCACCCATGCCGATACAGGTACTCTGCCCCAAACCGGCCGTTGTCAACTGGTGCACGGCCTCGTAGGTCAGGGTGCCGGACCGGCTGATGAGTCCGACATGACCGGGACGGTGAATGTAATCGGGCATGATACCGATCTTGCTCTTGCCGGGGCTGATAACGCCGGGACAATTGGGACCGATGAGCCTGGCCCCTTTACTCTTCAGGAACGCCTTGCAGCGAACCATGTCGAGCACGGGGATATGTTCGGTAATCAGAATGATGGTCTTGATTCCGGCTTCAGCGGCTTCACACGCGGAATCCGCAGAGGCCAAGGCCGGAACAAATATGATGCTTGTGTCGGCTCCGGTGGCATCAACCGCTTCCTGAACGGTGTTGAAAACAGGGACACCGAGGACTTCCTGTCCCCCTTTGCCCGGAGTAACTCCGGCAACAACTTTGGTCCCATAGTCCAGCATTTTCTGGCCATGGAAAGACCCTTCGCGACCAGTCAATCCCTGGACCACGACCTTGGTATTTTCATCAATGAGGATACTCATTCGTTTGTCCCCTGTGTGAGTTTTGCAATGGACGCCGCAGCTTCGGACATGGTGTTTGCCAGCACGAAATCAAGACCGCTATCCCGCAGGATTTGTTTGCCTTCCTCAACGTTTGTGCCTTCCATCCGCACGACGGTCGGCAGTGTGAAATGGGTCTGTTTGGCGGCTTCGACAATACCGGCGGCAACAATGTCGCACCGAAGAATGCCACCAAAGATATTGATGAGAATACCACGAACATTGGGATCGGAAAGCATGACCTCGAAGCCCTTGGTCACCATCTCGACACTGGCACCGCCTCCGGCATCCAGGAAGTTGGCGGGTTCGGCTCCAGCCTGCTTGATCGCATCCATCGTCGCCATGGCCAGCCCGGCACCGTTCACCATGGTCCCTACATATCCGTCGAGCTTGACATAATTGACGCCGAGTTCAGCGGCTTTCCGCTCCAGCGGGTCCTGTTCTTCGGGATCTTCCAGAGCCTTGACGTCCGGTTGCCGTTTGAGGCCGCTTTCGTCAAAATTCAACTTGGCGTCCAGCACGATCAGATCACCATCTTCGGTCACGGCCAGCGGATTGATTTCAACCTGAGTCGCGTCCTTTTTCACACACAACTCGATCAATTTGAGGATGAGCTTCACGCCCTGACCGATCTGCTTCGGCGTCAGCTCACAACCGAACAGCAACTGCCGGGCCTGAAACGGCCAGAGATGATGGTTGCCGTCAAGCGGCGTGGTAAGAATCCGTTCCGGATGATTTTCCGCAACGTCTTCAATGTCCATGCCACCATCCGGGGAAGCCATGACCGTCAGGCATTCGGCTCCGCGATCAAGGACAATGGCCAGATACAGTTCACGCGCAATGGCCGTTCCCTGCTCCACCCAGACGCTGTGGACCTTTTTGCCTTCCGGGCCGGTCTGCTTGGTCACCAACTGCATCCCGAGGATGTCGTTGGCTGCGGCCTTGACCTCGTCCATGGTCTTGCAAACCTTGACGCCACCGCCTTTTCCCCGACCACCGGCATGGATCTGGGCTTTGACCACCCGGACCGGGCCGGACAAGCCCTTTGCCACATCCAGAGCTTGGTCAACCGTCTCGGCCCTGCCACCGTCAGGGACAGGAATACCTGTGTCCTTGAACAGCTTTTTCGCTTGATATTCATGAATATTCATTGTGTCTCCTTACGTCAAAACGCGGCACAAAAAACGCGGATGCACACTCGCACATCCGCGCAACACATTTATGCCTTGCTCATGTATGCCTGGGCGAGATTTTCACCCAATTGCAGTGCTTTCTGGTTGGAGGGAAAGAAGGCTTCCTTGAACCGACCGCGAACGACCTTTTCCAAAGAATCCAGTTTGACCACTCCGGTCAATGTGGCCAGTGCTCCGAGCACACAGATGTTGAACGCCACGGGTTTTCCCAATGTCTCGATTGTGGAATGATACATGGGCAATCCGATCTGTTCGGCATCGACCTTGGGGTCGGCCGTGACCAATGACGAATCATACAAAGCCATTCCACCCGGTCGAATGAGCGGAAGGTATTTGCTGGCCGCTTCCTCGGTCAGGGCAACCAGATAATTCGGCTGCAAGACCTTGGGAAAATAAATCTCCGAATCAGAGATGATGACATCGGACCGGGTGGCTCCACCACGGGCTTCCGGGCCATACGACTGCGACTGAACCGCGGTCAGCCCTTCTTCCAATGCTGCGGCTTCTGCGAAGATGATGGCCATGGTAATGACCCCTTGTCCGCCAGAGCCGGATAACAGAAAACGATATCTTTCCATGACTGTTACTCCTCGTTCGCCTGAGCAATGACGTTGGCGTATTCTTCGCAATATTCGGGACGCTCTTCATCGACAAAGATACCGCGAGGAATCAACTCCGGGTTCTCTTCGAGCTTCTTGGACCCAAGCGGAGCCGTGTTATCGCGATAGGATTTCAACAAATCGATCGCACCGCCCATCTTGTTCTTGCGCCCGAAATACGTGGGACACTGGACCATGACTTCCACAGCGGAAAAGCCCTTGTGATTGATGGCCTTCTTCAGGATCTTCGCCATTTCCTTGACGTGGAACGCCGTGGTCCGGGCGACGAAAGAGGCACCGGCACCCTTGGCCAGGGACACGGTGTCAAAATCATTGTCAATGCTACCGTATGGCGCGGTGGTGGCAAGAATGCCACGACCGGACAACGGCGAATATTGACCACCTGTCATACCGTAGATGCGGTTGTTCAACACGATCGCGGTCAAGTCGATATTCCGACGACACGCGTGGATGAAGTGGTTGCCGCCAATAGCCATGGCATCGCCATCCCCCATGGGAACGATGACGTTGAGTTCAGGCTTGGACATCTTGATGCCCGTTGCACACGGCAGGGCGCGACCATGCATGGTGTGCATGGTATGAAAGTTGACGTATCCGGAAATACGCGCGGAACACCCGATACCGGAAATCATGCACATGGAGCGGGGATCGAGTCCCAACTCGTCAACCACGTGCAGCAAGCTGTTCAGGACAACACCATGTCCGCATCCCGGACACCAAATGTGTGGGAAAAAACGTTCGCGGATGAGATCTGTATACGCCATTGTTATATCCCCTTCCCTTCGATAACTCGCATGATTTTCCCGATATCCGTCGGTGTCACAAGCGTTCCATCCAAACGGTTGACGAGATAGACTCGATCAGGATCCTTCACAGCCTGTTTCACTTGCGACAAGACCTGTCCCATGTTCAGTTCGACCACGTAAACATTCTTGGCATTGGCGGTCTTTTCACGGACCAGATCCTTGGGAAACGGCCAGATGGTCTGCAATTCCAGCAGGCCGATCTTGTGGCCTTTCTGCCGCCGTGATTCGACAAGATGTCGAGCACTTCGAGCGCATGAACCATACGAAACAAGCACTTCCTCGGCATCGTCCAGATAGAATTCCTTCCACATGGCCAGCTCATTGACGCGGGTTTCGATCTTGTCCACCAGATGATGCACAAGCTTATCGACCTGCTGAGGCTGCTCGGTGGGGAAGCCCCAAATGTCGTGAAATAACCCGGTCACATGAAAACGGTGTTCTTCACCGTAATCGGACATGGGAAGACGACCATCTTCGCGAGCCAGATAGGGGTGATAGTTGACACCGGGCTTCACATCGGTCTTGAGCCGTTCGACAACCGACAACTCCCCGGCTTCGGGAATGGTGAGGGATTCACGCATATGACCCATGACTTCGTCGAACAACAGGATGACCGGTGTTCTGTAAGTCTCTGCGATGTTGAAAGCCTGAACCGTGATGCTGAACATGTCCTGAATGGTCGAGGCGGTCAGGGCAACGATGGAATGTTCTCCGTGAGTGCCCCACCGGGCCTGATTGACATCGGCCTGCCCCACCTTGGTGGCCAGACCAGTGGACGGCCCCGCACGCTGGACATCAACGATGACACAGGGGATTTCTGCCATGGCCGCATATCCGATGGCTTCCTGCTTAAGAGAAAAGCCCGGTCCGCTGGTGGCGGTCATGGCCTTTCTGCCAGCCAACGAGGCACCGCAGACAGCGCACATGGAGGCAATCTCATCTTCCATTTGAATGAACGCACCACCGATCTTGGGAAGCTGAATGGCAAGATGCTCCGCAATTTCCGTCGAGGGGGTAATGGGGTATCCTGCAAAAAATTTGACGCCAGCATACAGAGCGCCACGAACACAGGCTTCGTTCCCCTGCACAAACCGAACATTTCGTGTTTCTTGACTCATGAGGCCACCTCTTCAGTCGCTTTTACGCTTTTCTTCGGGGGCTTGTTGACGACAATAGCCAGATCAGGACAGTACAATTCGCACATTCCACATGCGATGCATTTTTCCTGATCCACTACCGCTTTCTCTTCAACGAGTGAAAGCGCTTCTTTGGGACAGAAAGCGACGCATATTCCGCATCCCTTGCACCATGTCGTGTTGATGATGACTGGATCCATGCCTTTCTCCAGATTGTGATTCCTGCAATACAGGGGAATCGTTTGATGTATCTGCAAACACACTGAGGTTTGCCATGCCACGATCGATTGTCACAACAACCGATCCAACAATCGGCCAAGGAGGGAATGAGGCACTGTGGGACAACTCAATGTCCACGTTTTGTCTCGGATTCACCCTGTCCGTTTGTCTGTTTGTATGACAAACAGACAAACGGGGCAAGGAAGATTTTAAAAATAGACGAAGAAAAAAATAATAATAAAATATTTCAATAGTTTAGCTTTTTCATTTTTACAGCTCTACCAATACCCAAGGAACTGTTTTGCAAATTTCACGACAAAACACTGACTCACAACGGCATGAGGAGACGTGTGACGATTCATTTCACCAAGCAAAAAAAGAGATTGAAAGACAGAAAAAAACGATCAGCATCCACACACACTCCATGTGTCACGCTGATCGTTCTCAAAAAAAGGACAAGGAAGACGACATTCCGCAAAAGAAAAGGCGCTTCAAGCGCGCCTTCATATGAATATATCCGTCAATTTCGAAAGGGAAATACAGAAGAATATTTTTAGGTATCGCTTTGAAAAAGGATGGGCTCCAGTTCGATCCCTTGACGCGACGCACTGTTGTGCAAATGCTCGTGAACCGCTTCGCGTGCTTCGAAAGGCTGCTTGGCCACAATGGCTTCGTATATTTTCTTATGCTCCTGAAACACGAGCTTTGATCGTTCATAGTCCTGATTGGACAAGGCACGGGCATCCTGCACCCCTTTCAGCAATCGGGCCGAAAGAAACCGGATGAAACTCATGATATATTCATTGCCAGCGGCCTCGGCAAGAATGGCATGAAAGGCGTAATCAGGGATCAGGCCACTCTCTTTGTCAACAATGGCCTGACTCAACTCATCAAGATGGGCTGCCATCTTTGCCAGATGTTCGTCGGTCCGCCTGACCGCAGCAAGAGCGGCACTTTCACCTTCCATGATAAGCCTGAATTCAATGATATCAGCCTTATTCTCATCGGAGGCAAAGACGCTGGGCAGGGTAAAAATCTTCCGTGAATATTCATCACATACAACAGGACCACTACCCCGCTTCGACTTGAGAATTCCTTCGAACTTGAGACGCGCCAGCGCTTCTCTCACCACGGTCCGGCTCACGCTGAATGTCTTCGCCAAAGCCGTTTCCGAAGGAAGCACATCGCCAGGCTTGAAATCGCCTTCCTGGATTTGTCGCGCAATGATGCTCGCCAGTTCTTCGGGAAGGGATGGCCATCGTCCAAGCCCCTCTGAATTCAAGTGTGTTATGCTCATGGCATACGCTTAACGCTGATGATATCGATAATCAAGAAAAAGAAACAACTATTGATAATTCTATAAACTCGCGTCTCGTTTTATCCTGTTGCACGATGTTTCATGCCGCAGCCCAACGGACGCTCCATATCAAAAAGAAGGTCACACGCAAATCATTTCGCCGTTTTCCGCGATCCAGAACCACTTTGCGGTCCTACATCCCCCAAACCACACAGCCCCAGACACCGACGGCCCAGAGGATGGCCACAAGCACCCCAACTGACCCGAGATCTTTCGCAGCCCCTGACAGAACGTGCTTTTCCGGGCCAATGCGATCAACAACGGCTTCGATCGCCGTATTGAAAATCTCTGCGACAAGCACGCCGATAAGACTGCCCACAAGCAGCAGTGTTTCAACCATGCTCACATCAAGCCACAAAGCCACCGGAACCAGAATCACACACACCAGCAACTCTTCCTGAAAGGGTTTCTGCTTCAAGGCAAACCCGAATCCCTGGACGGAATAGGTGAACGCATTGAAAATGCGGCGCATGCGCGCCTTCAAAAATGACGTCATGACTCTCCTGTTTTTTTAGCATCAACTATGCCGGTACTCGGACTGTCTCTTCTCTCTCGCCAGAGGCTATCGAACCATATCCTTATATGAATGGCCATGAATAACGCGTGCGGTATCGCCTTCCTTGCTCAAGAGCGTATGCAACCCATCGAGTTTCTCGGAACGAATTCGTGCGAGTTTCGCAATGGTCCCGGACAGTGAACACGTCGAATACGGGCGGTGAATGATTCCCTCCAAAGCGGTCGCGATGTTCGCATGACTCTCCCTATATGCCGGAGACATCCAAAAAAGCATGGGGACTTCCACCATATTCTTGGTCGGATTCTTCTCGGAACACCCACGCATGTATCGCGAGTCATAGACGTCCTGTCCATGATCGGAAAAGTACAGGACAAAGGATGTGTCCGGTACGTTTTTCACCGCTTCCACCACCCGGTGCAGAACAAAATCAGTATATGCAAGGCTGTTGTCATAATGATTGATATGCTCAATGGCCTCGTCATCAGCCCATTCCTTCAGGGCCACCCCTTCACGCGAGTCCGGGGCAAAGATCATTCTTTCTCGTGGATACCGCAAGGCATAGGTCAGATGAGACCCCAAAAGATGCAAAAAAACGGCTTTCTTCGGTGCGGGATCAGCCAAGGCCTTTTCAAGATGCGGGAGCAATTCGCCATCATAGGTCGCGCTTTTCCCTTCCTTGCGGGAGAGGTTGATATAGTGACGAGCAGACGCCCGCGCAGTCATGGTCTCCAGAATATTCCCGGACCCTTTGGGGGCCGTCTGATTGGACAACCAAAATGTCTTGAAGCCGCACGCATTGAAAAGGTCAATGATGGACGGTTGAAAATCGTTCTGTTCAAGGGCACCCAAACGGAGCACCTGCTTGAGAGAAGGAATGGTATGTGTTGCGGGGCTGGTGACGTCGTCAAAGACAAGCCAGTCATCTTTTTCTGCATATGGGGTGGTATCCCGTGCATATCCATAGATTCCCATATGATTTCTATTGGCGGACTCGCCGACCACGATCACGCAGGTCAACGGACTGTCGTCGGTCTCAAGCGTCCCGAAAATACCTACGGGCACGACTTTTTCATGGGCGGCCCTCCGCGATTCCTTGACGTATCTGTCCAGGCTCCACACCACCATATATCCAGGATGTGAGCCAAGGAACCGCTTACCCTGCTCCACTGCGGTCTTGGCGACAAAGCCGGAGACAACCAGCAAAATGGTCCCGATGACAATCACGCCTTTTTTCCCGAACAACACCTCCCGCTTGATCACCCGAAGAAACAGCAGGACGGG
Source organism: Pseudodesulfovibrio sp. JC047 (assembly GCF_010468615.1). Classification (NCBI taxonomy): domain Bacteria; kingdom Pseudomonadati; phylum Thermodesulfobacteriota; class Desulfovibrionia; order Desulfovibrionales; family Desulfovibrionaceae; genus Pseudodesulfovibrio; species Pseudodesulfovibrio sp. JC047. The sequence goes on from NZ_WUEH01000003.1 coordinate 152,956, forward strand.
AATCACACAGCTGAAAAGCACTCCCATGACCTTCAGCAGGCTGACCTGATCGACAAAAAACTCGGACGATTCCGGCCCGGTCGTCTCGATCATGGAAAAAATTGCATACGTCGAGATACCAGACTGATATGTCAAAATATGAAAGGTGTTGCACAAACTGGCCACCATAAGGGCCACAAAAGCCGGAACGGTAAACCACTTATAGGCGCGGCGACTCAAAAAAACAGCCGGCACCGCAAGCAATGCATCAATCAACACGGCACGGAACGTATCGGCAAGCGCAAAACCGCGAAACGTTACCCCATAAAGCAAAAGACCATTAAACACATCCAGGCTGATAAAAAGAAGCCATGTCCCGACAAAACCAGCAAAGTTCAGCCGGTTCAGTATTTTTTTCAACCATGCCATCCGCACATTCTCCCACGTATCTCGTTCACAAAGAAATACCTCAACAGCCAACAAAACGTTTGAGTATATATTCAAACATTCAAGGTCAACGTCTTTGCAGTTTTCTCCCTGCATTCATTTCATACAAATAGTGGTCTTTAATTCTCCCTTGCCATGCCCCCACACAAACGGTGACACGAAACGCCCTTCTCTGTCCCTGAACAAAAAAAGGCCAAGAACCTCACTCTATGGATTGTGAATATTCCATTTTTTGATATATATAGACACATTGTCATAACAACATACGAATTTGGACATCGCGTCTTCCGTGACACAGGAAGTCTTGACATCCAATACATCTGAAAAGGAGCAATGACGATGAAGGGAAAAACACCTCAGGACCAACAGGATTCGCACGCCAACTCACGAAGGGACTTTCTCAAAACGGCATCAGCCGCAGCCGTTGCCGTTGGCATCGGAGTGGGAATGGCACACACCACACACGCAGCAATGCCCGCTTCTCCATTGATGACAAAGGACGAGGAGGGACATGAGACCCTTCTCATTAAAAATGTCAATATTTTCGACGGAACGCACGACCAGTTAAAAAAAGGCATGAGCGTTCTTATCAAAGGGAACACCATCGTCGAAATCAGCACCAATTTCACAGTTCCTCACAATACGAAGATCATTGACGGGGGTGGCAGGACCTTGACGCCAGGATTTATCGATATCCACACCCATCTGCAATTCAATGTCGGTCCCCATGAATTCATGGCAGCTCCAGCCGACTATCACGGGGCGCTTGCCTTATGGGAAGCAAACAACACACTCATGCGCGGATTCACCACCATGCGTGATGTCGGCGGTTCTGTCTGGGGTGTCAAAAGAGCCATTGATGAAGGCTATTTTCCCGGTCCACGCCTCTACTCAAGCGGATCGGTTATCGGCATGACCGCAGGGCATGGAGACTACAGAACCACCAACACCTTTCCCCGACAACTGGGAGGGGCTTCGGAGACAGAAATTGAACGACTCGGCATGACGTACTTTGCCGATGGCGTACCGGAAGTCCTTTCCGCCAGCCGGACCGTCATGCGTAGCGGTGCGGCATTCATCAAAATGTTTGTAGGCGGTGCAGTGTCCGGTCTGTATGATCCACTTGATGTCGCGGAATATTCGCTGGAAGAAATCAAGGCGGCAGCCCATGAAGCGGATCGATGGAACACCTATCTCGCTGTTCACACCTACACGGACAAAGCGACCATGACCTCCATTGAAGCCGGGGCAAAAACGCTTGAACACTGCAATCTGATCGGTGAAAAGACCGTCAAACACGCGGTTAAAAACGGATGTTACATCAGTGCTCAGACAGGTGTCTATCTCAGCCCTGCCCCGGAATCATTCACACCGGCTCAGGTTGCTCGCCAACAACAGGCTGCGGAAGGATTGGACAATCTGCTCACGCTTTGCCAAAAGCACAAAGCCAAGGTCGCTTTTGGATGTGATTTACTCGCTTCCCTTGCATCAAAAGAAACGCAATGCACTGAATTCGTTAACCGAACAAAATGGTTTTCAAACGTGGAAATTCTGAAACAGGCCACCTCTGTCAACGGGGAAATTCTTGCCTTGAGTGGGCCGCGCAACCCCTATCCCGGCAAACTCGGCGTTATTGAAAAAGGCGCGCTGGCAGACGTACTGCTTATCAATGGTAATCCACTCAAGGACCTGGACCTCCTGTTAAATCCGGATGAAAATATTGCCGTGATAGTCAAGGACGGCAAGGTCTACAAGGACACGCTCAGTCAGCACAGCATAGGATAAAACAGCCATGGCTCCCCCCTTGCTAAACAGGATATGGCACACAAACCTCACACAACCATATTCATACATAGAGGGGCCGAACTCCAGTTCGGCCCCTCTCCTTTCTACAATGTCCCCTCTCATTCCCGAATTTCCCCCGACGTAGAAAAGCCCTCCATCAGAAAAAAAGAACGCATTGTATGTCATTGCCCCGCTCAACAGGACACCTCTCAAAAAAAAGTAAAAGAGAAGAGACACCTTCACAGGGCCCTCAAATCAACGGATTTCCTCTTATTTGGAAACAAACATTCGCCCCAGCAGATTAAAACAAGGACACAGAATACAGTCTCTCAAAACAAAAAAGGAAAAAACGACGAACTCAGAAACTAAAACGAATAAACGATATTCAGCCATTTCAATCGGGCGTGCCAATACATACCCTCAAGAGGAAAATGGCTTCAGTAAACCGACGACAGGAAGATCTTGTTATATATAGACAAAATGTTGTAATCATCGTGTTTTGATTTTTTTTTGTACTTTGTAAAAAAAAAGATCTTGATTATTTTTCAAAAAAAAGCTTTAATGATCTTTGAGAATAGGAAAATCCATGTACCAGATGATTTCGTGGTCAAAATCTTCCCTTTTTTTTGCCCACGACTGGTATACGTCCCCCCCCCTTCTACATTGAAGGGAACAAGCACAAGACAGACTATGACCAAAGAGATGAAAACGTCCAAAGACCGAGCAAAATTGAAACAGCAAAGAATCATCAAATTCTTCATTGATTCTGCCAACGAAATAATCAAACAGGATGGCGTTGGCGCAGTCACAATTCGCAAGGCCGCAGATCTTGCTGGATACACCAGCGCGACACTGTACAACTACTTCGACAACCTGCAACACTTGGTCTTTCTCGCGACCATGACATACCTTGAAGAGTATAATGCAGCCCTTCCTCGCTATTTGAAAGGGTCGAAAAACTCCATTGAACGATATATGCTGGTCTGCAAATGTTTTGCGGAATTCTCCTTCTCTGATCCTGAGATTTACGAATTACTGTTCTTCACCCATAGCGATGAAAAACTCGAAGAATATACCAAACAATATTATGACCTTTTCCCTGAAAGAATCGTTAAGGACTGGCCTGCGCCACTCAACAAGATTTATGTGCTCAATAGCATCTACTCCCGCAGCTACATGATGCTGGACGACTGTATTCAAGAAGGATTCATTACGCCCGAAAAGGCACAGGATTTCAACGACGTCAATCTCCGCATATACAAAACCATTCTTCAAGATGTGCAGGAAGGCGAACTTACCAAGAAAGAAGCCATTTCCAAGACGATGAAATATTATTTTCAACTCATGGAATATTATATGGAACCGGACGCCTTACCTCTCTTGAAACAAGTCAAACAAAAACTGCAATAAACGTTTTTTCACGGATCATCCGTCACACAGTCAAACGCATCATATGAACAAAAAGGCATCATGCACAACCGTGCAAAAATATCCGTGGGCAACCAAGCCTTCCCACTAATCCATACCCATAAAATAAAGCGATGCAGATCAGAAAATTTATTCTCAGTCCATTTCAAACCAACGGATACCTGCTTTCAAAGAACGGACAAGCAATTTTCATCGATCCAGGAGATAACCCGACTGAGGCCATCTCCATCATACAACACGAAGGATTGACGCTAACCCATATTCTCATCACGCATATGCACAGCGACCATTTCTATGGAGCGGCCACACTCGCCAAGGCAACTCATGCCGAAATTTTGGCGAGCGCAGACGATGCCTTCATGGTCGAAACAGAAATTCGTGAAGCACCCCAATGGGGCTTTTCTCCGCTTGATGAACCTTTTTCCTTCACCTCCATCCAGCCCGGCGAGCTCGAATTCCTCGGCGAAAAATGCCAAATACTCGCCACCCCCGGGCACTCTCCAGGAAGTCTGACCTTCCACTTTACGGATAAAGGCATTGCATTTGTCGGGGACCTCATTTTTTATCGCAACATCGGCCGAACCGACTTTGAAGGCGGCGATCTGTCCACCCTGCTCAATTCTGTCAACACCCAAATATTCACTATGCCGGACGCAACGATTCTCTACCCCGGCCATGCCAACGCAACCAACGTGGCAGATGAAAAGGCGCACAATCCGCATTTTCGCCGATAGAACCCATACCATCCAATGCCTCAAGATAGGGGCAACACTCAAAAAGAAGCCTGTACGTAAAACATCACATCGTACGGGCTTCTTTTATTAGAATAGAGTCTGCCCCTTTTTTCCTTTACGTCCTCTCTCTTTTTCTATTTTCCCCCCTCTTCCATCTGTCAAAATGCCACAATTTTCTCTAAAAAAATCATTTTCTCTGTCAAAAAAGAAAAAAGAGCAATTTAATTAATTTCTCAACTTATTGTAATATATGATATATTAATATTTTCAATTTTATGATCATGGTTTTTTTTTAAAAACGATTGCAAAACAATCGCGGTTGTGCAAAAAATCACTTCCAACAAACAAACGCGATTAGCAATCTTTATGCGATCATATTATTGGCATTCAAAAAAGACCATAAACGCGTTTGAGGCAATTGAGGGAGCACACAAAATGCGCTCAGGGGGGTTGAGCAGTTTTCAACTGACTCAACAGTATTTTTTCTAATAACGTGGAGTGTTTCGGATGGAACCAAACAAGACAAAAAAAGTGAAGATAGACCCAAAAGTCTTTTTCCCTTCACTGACTATTGTGGGAATCCTGAGCTACCTGACTGTCAGGGATTTGGATGCGGCCAACAAAGTCATCAACACACTGTTCAGCTACGTCACCAACACGTGGGGTTGGGCGTTTGAATGGTACATGATCATCATGTTGATCGGTTGGCTGTGGATGGTTTTCGGACCGTGGAAAAACAACAAACTGGGCGAAGAAGAACCAGAATTCAGCACAGCCAGCTGGGTCTTTTTACTCTTCGCGTCTTCGACGTCTGCCGCAGTTCTTTTCTGGGGGTCATATGAAGCATATTGCTACGTTTCCACACCGCCCTTCGGCTTTGAACCATTTTCCGTTACTGCCAAGGAATATGGACTGGCATACAGTCTCTTCCATTGGGGACCACTACCCTGGGCCGGATACGGATTCTTTACCGTCGCTTTCGGGTATTTTCTCTTTGTAAAAAAAATCAACGTCATGCGCCCAAGTGGAACGCTTGCTCCGATCATTGGCGAAAAAAACTGCAAGGGAATACTCGGGGCCATCATCGACAATATGTATATTGTCGGTCTGATTCTCGCCATGGGAACCAGCCTCGGTTTGTCCACCCCATTGGTCACGGAATGCATCGAATGGCTTTTTGGAATCCCGCACACCCTGCAACTTGATGCCACAATCATTGCCTGCTGGATTCTCCTGAACGCCATCTGCGTTGCCTTTGGCCTGTCCAAAGGTGTCAAAATGGCTTCTGACCTCAGAAGTTACCTGTCCATCTTTGTCCTTCTGTGGATCTTGTGCCTCGGTGGAACCACGTTCATCTTCAACTACTTCACTGACTCCGTCGGTATCATGTTGAGCAACTTCACCCGGATGCTCTTCTACACCGATCCCATCAGGGGTGGAGGTTTCCCGCAGGGTTGGACTGTCTTTTACTGGGCATGGTGGGTCATTTACGGAATTCAGACCTGCCTCTTCCTCGCACGTATCTCTCGTGGCCGCACGGTTCGACAGGTCTGCGTTGGCATGGTCAGCGGACTGACCGCCACCACCTGGTTCATGTGGACCGTCTTGAGTGGCAACACCATGGACCTCATCCATCGCGGTGTCATCAACATGCCGGAACTGGTCGCCAAATATGGTGCTCCACGAGCCGTTATCGAAACGTGGGCAGCATTGCCTTTCAGTACAGCCACAATGGTCATTTTCTTTGTGCTGTGCTTCATCGCAACCGTTACCCTTATCAACGCCTGTTCTTACACGTTGGCAATGTCAACATGCACAGAGGCTGATGGCTACAGCGAACCCCCTGTTTGGGTCCGTGTCGGTTGGTCGGTTCTCGTCGGAATCATCGGCGTCACCCTGCTTGCCCTTGGAGGACTCAAGCCTCTCCAGACGGCAATCATCGCAGGTGGCTGCCCGCTCTTCTTCGTCAACCTGATGATCATCTGGTCCTTCATCAAGGATGCACGAGCTAACAACTGGTAAAAAATCTGAAGGGGGAAGCCTCGACAGCTTCCCCCTTTTAAAAAGTAAAGGAGATTCACTCATGGATTTCAGACTGACAGATGAACAAGAATTATTCGTCGCGGGCGTCCGCGATCTGATGGAAAGCGAAAACTGGGAACAGTACTTCGTTGAGTGCGACAACAACCACGAATACCCCGAACGTTGGGTCAAGGCACTTGCCGAATTGGGCGTTGACACAATGCTCCTGCCCGAAGAGCACGACGGTATGGGCATGGATATGGTCACCCTGACCGCCATTTGGGAAGAACTCGGACGCCACGGTGCCCCGACCTATGTTCTCTATCAACTGCCCGGCTTCAACACGATCCTGCGTCACGGTACCCAGGAACAGATCGACACGATTTTCGCATTTCGCGGGACCGGCAAACAGATGTGGAACTCCGCCATCACCGAACCCAGCGCAGGTTCCGACGTTGGCAGCCTGAAGACCAATTACACCCGTAAAGACGGCAAGGTCTACCTCAACGGTCAAAAATGCTTCATCACAAGCTCCCTTCATGCCCCGTATCTCGTGGTCATGGCTCGTGATTCCGCATCCGAAAAGCCCATCTTCACTGAGTGGTTCGTTGACATGAGCAAAGAAGGCGTCAAGCTGAACCCGCTCGACAAGCTCGGCCTGCGCATGGACAGCTGCTGTGAAATCGTATTCGACAATGTTGAACTGGAAGAAAAAGACATGTTCGGCACCGAAGGCAACGGCTTCAACCGCGTCAAAGCCGAATTTGACGATGAACGGTTCCTGGTCGCCTGCACCAACTACGGTGTCGCTCTGTGCGCTTACGAAGATGCGGCAAAATACGCGAATCAGCGTGTCCAGTTTGGTGAAACCATTGGCCGCACTCAGCTCATTCAGGAAAAATTCGCTCACATGGCTATCAAGCTGAACAGCATGAAAAACATGCTGTTTGAAACCGCATGGAAAACCGATCAGGGCACTGCCACTTCCGGTGATTCCGCCATGTGCAAATACTTCTGCGCAAATGCCTCTTTCGAAGTCATTGACACCTCCATGCAGGTTCTCGGCGGCATCGGCGTGACCGGCCATCGTGTCGCTCGCTTCTGGCGTGACCTCCGCATCGACCGTCTCTCCGGCGGCTCTGATGAAATGCAGATCCTCACACTTGGCCGTGCTGAATTGAAAAAATACCGCTAAAGTCAAAACGATCAAAACTGAAATAATCAGGTTAGATACATGTCCAATAAAATAAATACACCCAAATTCGGCCCACTGACAGGCGTCCGCGTCATCTTCTCGGCTATCGAGATCGCTGGTCCCTTCTCAGCACAAATGCTGGCTGAATGGGGTGCGGAAGTCATCTGGGTTGAACACACGGCATACGCGGACACGATTCGCGTCCAGCCGAATTACCCGGAACTGTCTCGCCGCAACCTGCACGCCATGTCCTTGAATATCTTCTCCGATGAGGGCAAAGAGACCTTCCTGAAACTCATCGAAAGTGCCGACGTGCTGATCGAAGCAAGCAAAGGCCCCGCTTTCGCACGTCGCGGCCTTCCCGATGACTTGCTCTGGGAACACAATCCCAAACTGGTTGTTGGCCATCTGTCCGGTTTCGGTCAGTACGGAGATGACAAGTTCACCAATCTGGCTGCCTACAACACCATTGCCCAAGCCTTCAGCGGTTACCTCATCCAGAACGGCGATGTGGATCAGCCCATGCCGGCATTCCCCTACACCGGGGATTACCTCGCCGGATACGCTGTCACCAGTTCCGTGCTGGCTGCTCTGTACAATGCAGAAAAGACAGGCAAAGGCGAAAGCATTGATATCGCCATGTACGAAGTCCTGCTCAACGCCGGTCAGTACTACATGATGGACCACTTCAATGGTGGCGAAATGTGCCCCCGCCAGACCCGGGGCAAGGACCCGATCTGGGTCGGTTGCGGAACATACATTTGCAACGACGGCTACATGGTCATGGAACTTGTCGGCGCAGCTCAAATCGAAAAGATGTTCGCAAAACTCGGCATGAGCGACAAGCTCAACACCGAAGAATACCCGACTGGCACCCAGCTCATCTCCCGGGAAAGCCCCTCCGGTCCCGACGTTGAAAAAGGACTGGAAGCATTCATGGCAGAGCGGACCGTTGAAGAAGCCCTGGCCGAACTGGCTGATGTCAAAATCGCTGGTGCAAAGGTCCTGGCTGTCGATGAATTGGAAACCAACCCGCAATACATTGCCCGTGAATCCATCGTCGAATGGGACAGTATGTCCGGTCGCAAGATCAAGGGACCGAACATCATGCCCAAATTCAAGAAAAACCCCTGCAAGATCTGGCGTGCAATGCCTTCGCACGGCATGGACACCACCGCGATCTTGAAGGATCTGGGCTATTCCGATGACGCCATCAAAAAGCTGGCTGACAACGGCACGGTCAAATTGGGCGATGCCACCCCAAAAGACAACTAGTCGCTGAATACCTAAAAAAAACGGACTGTTCAAAAACGAATGAGTAGCATTCATCTCCAGAAAATTGTCGCAGGAACTCCACTCTCCATGAAATGCGATCGCTTTTTGGACCTCATTCAAAAAACCGTTTTTGAACAGTCCGTAAACAACAATTCTTCTTTGGATGCAACACATTCAAATAAAGGGATATGACAGTGGATATCGTTGGTGAAAAAAATATAGGCGCATTGTGGGACGAACTGGCTCAAGTCCATGCTGCAAAGACTGCACTCATTTTTGAAAACGCCTGTGGCGACACATGCGAGTTCACCTATGCCGAGCTCAATGACGACATCAATCGTGCGGCCAATCTGTTCCTTGAACTGAACATCCGAAAAGGCGACAAGGTCGCGGTTCAAGTTCACAATAGTCCAGAATTCCTGACAAGCTGGTTCGGTCTCGCCAAGATTGGCGCCATCATGATCCCGATCAATGTTCATTACCGCCATGAAGAATGTGCGCATATCCTCAAAAAATGTGCTCCCAAGGCATTGATCATTGAAGAACAATTTTTACAAATACATCAGGAAATTCAGCAACAGCAGGACATAACAATCCTGCACACGCTTATTGCTCGAACAGACCACGACACAGCGCATCCGAAAACACTCAACTACAACGCGATGCTCCGTAAGCAAACTACAACGCTCAAGGAACACGTTTTTGTCAGTTGTGATGATCCGGCAGAAATAATTTTCACCTCTGGAACGACAACACACCCAAAAGGTGTCGTCATCACGCATTACAACCTCTGTTTTGCAGGCCGCTATACATCCTGGCAGGTAGGGATTGACTCTGACGACAGATACCTGACGATGATGCCTGCATGTCACATCGACTTTCAATGTACTGCTGCCATGCCCACATTCGCTGTCGGTGCGACTTTCATCATGCTTGAGAAATACAGTGCCCGAAAATTCTGGCGACAGGTCTGCCTGCATCGGGCCACCCTGACGGAATGTATTCCTCTCATGATCCGTACCCAAATGCTGCAACCCCAAAAAGCATGGGAAAAAAACCATTGCCTGCGGGACGTCCTTTTCTATCTTACGCTCTCCGATCAGGAAAAAAATGCCTTTATGGAACGGTTCAATGTTTCGCTCTTCACGTCATATGGCATGACTGAAACCATTGTCGGCATTCTCGGTGACCGGCCTGGCGACCGGCGGAAATGGCCATCCATCGGAAGGACAGGTATTTGCTATGACGTCGAAATTCAGGACAAACACGGCAACGAAATTCCGCCAAACGAAATCGGCGAAATTGCCATCAAGGGCATTCCCGGAAAAACCCTTTTCAAAGAGTATTATGAAGAGCCGGAAGCCACGGCAGAAACACTGACGTCCGATGGCTGGCTGAAAACCGGAGACAAAGGGTACACAGACAAAGATGGGTACTTCTATTTTGTCGATCGCAAACTCAATCTGATCAAACGCTCGGGCGAAAATATCGCCAGCACCGAGATTGAAAATCTTCTGGTGAGTCACCCGCTTATCATGGACGCCGCAGTTGTCGGCATCCCGGATACCATGTGCGACGAGACAGTCAAAGCCTTCATCATCGTCAAAGACGGTGAATCCGTGACAGAAAAAGAAATACTCCAATTCTGCTCCGAAAGAATTGCAAAATTCAAAGTACCATCGGCGATTGAAATCCGAAAAACTTTCCCAAGGACATGCGTTGGCAAGGTCCAAAAAAGCATTCTCAGAAAAGAATCAGTCCATCAAAATTCACCCTGTGGCGACTAAAGACAATCACACACGATGAGGCTGACAAAATACATAAAGAGATGGCCCCGAAGACCCTAAATACTAATCACGATTAGTAAATAAAATCTGATTACAACTTAATCAACAGTTAAAAGGAGAATGAACATGGCATTAAAACTCGACATGGTCGGCAAGTGGTATGGTCCCTTTGAACGGGAATATGACTTCAGGGAGCTCAGCATTTTTGCACTGGGTTGCGGTGCTGCTGCTGATGGCCAGACGGATCTGGAATACGTGTATGAAAAAGACATGAAAATTCTGCCCATGTTTGCGGCCATGCCTATCGTCGATAGTGAAGTCACCAAAACCATTGACTATGGATTTGAATGGGGTGGCTCTCTGCACTGGGGCTTTGACCTGAACATCCACCAACCCATGACCGCGCTGTCCGGCAAGCTGAGCACAAAAGTCCTGCTGAAAGCGCTCTATGATCGTGGCGAAGGTCGTGGCTGCCTTGCCCAACACATTGGCGAAACATACGACGAAAATGGCACCAAGCTCTTCACCAACGAAAGCTGGGACTGCGCCTTGTACGACGGCGGCTGGGGCGGCGAAAAAGCTCCTCGTGATATCGTTGAAATCCCCGAGCGTGAGCCTGACTTCGAGGTCTCCGAAAAAGTTCCCTTGAACCAGTCCTTGTTGTACCGCCTCAATGGTGACTTTCACCCACAGCACATTGACTGGAAATATGCACAGAAATTCGGTCATCCAAAACCGAACCTCCATGCAGTCAGCACAGCCGGTTTTGCCTGCCGTCATATCATCAAGACCCTGTTCCCAGGTGAGCCTGAACGCCTGACCCGCTTCAAGACTCGAATCACCAAGTCCCTGTACCCAGGCTGCACCATTAAAACCCAGATGTGGAAATGGGATGATAATTCCATCCACTTCCGTGTGATTGATGCCGATCACCCGGAAACTGTCTACTTGAACTACGCACTGGCTGAATGGAAATAAGACTTCTTACGAGAAGTTGAGATGAGCTGAAAAGAGAAGGGAAAGCTCTCGTGCCAGGTATAATCCCCGGCAGTTTCCCTTCTCTTCTGCAAAGATCAAAACAGGAAGGATACACATGAAAATCATCGTTGGTTGCAAATTAGTCCCTGAAGAACAGGATATCACTGTTCAAAAAGATGGCACGCTCGACTTGAGCAAAGCCACCCCAAAAATCAGTCAATTTGACCTCAACGCCATTGAGGCCGCGGTCGAAATCAAGGCTGAAATCGCTGACAGCACGATCACTGCCCTGAGCGTTGGTGGCAAATACCTTGATAACACCAAGGCCCGCAAGGACATCCTGTCCCGTGGACCGGACGAATTGACATCGGTCATCGACGAGAATCTCGAAACGGCACTGCCCCACCAGACAGCCCGTATCATGGCTGCCGCGGCCCAAAAAAATGGATTCGATCTGATTATCTGCGGTGATGGCTCCGGCGATCTGTACGCACAACAGGTCGGCATCCGTCTCGGTGCAGAACTCGAAGTCTCCACCCTCAATGGTGTCACGAAAATTGTTTCTGTCAGCAATGACTTGCTGGTCGTTGAACGCGCTCTGGAAACTGAAGTCGAGACGCTGGAAGTATCCCTGCCCGCAGTGATCTCCGTATCCCCAGACATCAACGTGCCCACCATTCCCGGAATGAAATCCATTTTGAAAGCGGGCAAGAAACCCGTCAATGCCATGACCCTTTCCGACCTCGGTCTTGCTGACGATCCCGCACTGGTGGAACTTGTCGAAATCAAGGCTGCCCAAAAGAAAGATCGGAAAAATATCATCATCGAAGGCGATGGCGAAGACAAGATCGCAGAATTTGTCAGCCACTTGCGCACAATCATGAATTAGGGAGAAGGAAAATGAGTAAAATTTCCAACATATGGGTCTTTAGTGACGCAGAATCCCGTCTGCCCGAAGTCATCGCAGGCGGCGCAGAGCTGGGAGAAAAAGTCTCTGCATTTGTCATCGGTTCCCAGGACCAGGCAACACAAGCGTTTTCATACGGCGCAGATGCCGTTTATCACCTTGGAGAAATGGACTCCGCACGCATCGTGGAAGCATACGCCGACACCATGGCGAAGGTCATTGAAGAGGGCGACAAGCCCGCCATGATCCTGCTGCCCGGCACCAAACGCTGCAAAGCCTTGGCCTCACTGCTGGGTGTCAAGCTCAATGCAGGAGTTGTCACCGAAGCATCTGAAATCACTTCGGATGGGAATGCAGTCCAAGCCAAACACATGGTGTACGGTGGTCTCGCCCTTGGTGACGAAAAAATCGCGTCCCCGATTTCCATCGTGGTCTTCGGTGGAGGCGTCTTCCAGCCGGCTGAAGCTGATGCATCCAAAACCGGCGAAGCCGTTTCCGTGGATTTCATCGAGCCCAAGACATCCATCAAATGCATTGAGCGTCAGCCCAAACAAGGCAGCAGCGTTGACTTGAACAAGGCCAAACGGATTGTTGCAGTGGGTCGCGGAATCGCCAAACAGGAAGACATCAAGCTGGCAGAGGGTCTCTGCTCCGCCATCGAAGCCGAATTGGGATGCTCCCGCCCCATCGCAGAAAGCGAAAAATGGATGGAGCGTGAACGGTACATCGGTATCTCCGGAGTCATGCCAAAACCGGAACTGTATCTGGCACTGGGCATCTCCGGTCAGGTTCAGCACATGGTTGGAGCAAACGGCGCACAGTACATTGTCGCAGTCAACAAAGACAAGAATGCTCCGATTTTCGACTATGCCGACTACGGTATCGTTGGCGATCTGTACACCATTGTCCCGGCAATTGTAGACGCATTCAAGGGATAATCAAATAGTTCAACAGACCACGGGGGTCTTCGATAACAACGGCCCCTTGTTCACACAAATGGAGTTCTCAGAATAAAAAAACATGACGAGTCAAAACGTCTCCATGATTTGATCAATCGGTACACCTGTCATCCTCCACATCAAACGTGACAGGTGTACCGAAATATCATGGCCTATCATGGCACAGCCTGGCGCCATTCAGGAATGTCATGTACCAGACAAACAAATGACACGACATGAACAATATTGCACTCGGCCAACCCCTTATCCTCCACAGATATGCCTGCACAATTTGATGCAGGTGGGCCCAAAAGCAAACAAAACCTGAGTTCATTGTGGACTGGAACAGAACGGGAACGTTCACAAAGGTTCTTCATTATCACACAAACGTACTTTTATGCGGTGATAATGAAGAACCTGCCCCAAAATCACCATGAATTATATCGAAAACAATCAACTATTTTCCAAAAAACCAAAAGACGCGGTAACGCGGGAAAACATACATATTCTTTTTGAGGAATAAATACTGAAATTCGAAAGTTAAAATCACATGTTCTTGCGGTCCCGCCGTTCTTAAGCATACAGAAGGCCAAATTTTAACTGCAAGATACAAGCAATAAGGACGAAGTATGGGCGAAATTATATTTTCCATCTCCATAGGAGCATGTCTTGTGACTGTTGGACTGTTCATGAACTGGAAGCTCTCAAAAGAATATCGAAAACTTCTACGAGAAAAAACCGAATCCAAATCGGAATAATATTATGAACATCTATACTATCGGCGTTCTTTGCTGCATCTTGATCTATATTATCATCGGGTTTTACGCTGGCCGGAAAATAGAAAATGTCGAAGACTACTATGTCTGCGGACGCAATGCCCCGACCATCATGATCGCAGGGACCATGTTTGCTTCCATGCTCAGCACGAACGGCTTCATGGGGGATACCGCGTATTGTTTTACCGGGAATATAACAACCATGATCCTGATTAATGCTCTCTGCGCTTGCGGATACGTTGTCGGACCACTGCTCTTCGGTCGATATCTGCGTCGTGCAAAAGTCAACACCATGCCTTCATATTTCTGGCGTCGTTTCAACAGCAAAAGAATTCGACGATTTGCCGGCATAACAACAGTTATTTCACTGTCTGCCTATCTTCTGAGCGTCATTCAGGGCACGGGAATTCTCATGGAAACCCTGACCGGATATGACAAAACTATCTGCCTGCTCATCGCATGGTTCTGCATCACCTTTTTCACCATTTATTCCGGGTCTCGGGGTGTCGTCATCACCGACACACTCATGTGCATCTTCTTTCTCGCCGCAACCATTATCGCCGGACCATTCGTGTTCAACGCAAGCGGCGGTCTCGGAAATCTGATAACGACCCTCGCGACCTCGCCAGACACACCGGCGGGACTTCTGGATTACCATGGCAACACAGGCGGCAAATCGCCAATGGACATGATCATGTATGCCATCACCATCGGATGCGTCTGGATGCTGGCTGTCAGCGTCAGCCCATGGCAGGCCGGGCGCAACATGATGGCAAAAAGCGAACACGTCATCTTCCGTTCCGGTGCCATCTCGGCCTTTCTGACTGTCTTCTTCCTGTTGTACCTGTACCTGATCGCAATCAGCATCATTCCGTTACACCCCAATATCGACAAACCGGAAAAAATTCTCATATGGGCGGCCTTTGAAATCATGCCGCAATTGATCGGCGTTGTCCTGTTGACAGGTATCATGACAGCAGGACTTTCCTCGGCATCAACTTTTCTTTCTGTCGTCAGCTTCAGTATCTCCAGTGATGTCATGGACATTAATTTCAAGGATGAAAAAGCCCAATTGGAATTCACACGATTTGCCGTCCTGGTTGTTGGATTGATGGCCTTGGGACTGGCCTGTCTGGAGCTGTCATCCATCCGCATCATCACTTGGTTTGCCAGCACCATCATCGCCTCATCATGGGGAGTGGTGGCCATTGCCAGCGTGTGGAGCAAGAAACTCACGGAACGCGGAGCCTACTATTCGATGGTCGGCGGATTCTTTTGCTACCTGATCGCTAAAATTCTGAAGGAAGTGGCGGGACTCCCCCTCAACAATCTACTCGATCCCTTCTTTATCGGGATTGCCCTGAGCGCCGTATTGGCAATTCTGGGATCACGAGGACAAAAACGCACTCCCGAAGAAGCGGCTTTCCACACCAAATTGCATGAGGTGCCAGCGTCCGAAATCGTCATCAGCGATTACAAGAAAGATACAATATACGGTTGGGGCCTGGTGGGAGCTGGAATTCTCATCTCCTCCATATTCATAATTTATTGGGCAATCCCCTACAATACAATCAAGGGAATCGACCTGCTGTCTTTCCTTAATTAAAAGCATAGAATAGCCTTAACAGGCTAAATTTACTGGGAATAATTTGTATCCTTTTACTCATGACGGAGAAAAGGACGTCTTTCACTCAACCCAAAAACATCTCTAAGGCCTCTGGCCGTATATGAGGTACCATTATGTCTGTAGATTTTGATGTAATCATTGTTGGCGCAGGCCTCGCAGGATGCACCAGTGCATACCTGCTGGCTCAAGCCGGTCTGGAAACGCTGGTCATTGAACGTGGCAACTTCCCTGGTGCCAAGAACATGACTGGCGGCAGACTGTACGGTCACAGCCTGGAAAAGATCTTCCCCAATTTCGCGGAAGAAGCCCCGGTTGAACGGTGCATTGTTCATGAAAAAATTTCCTTTATGGACGGCGAAGACAGCACCACTTTGGAATATGCTTCGCCCAAATCCGAAGATCCGGCAGACCGTTCCTATTCGGTCCTCCGTTCTAAATTCGATCAATGGCTTGCTGACAAGGCCGAATCTGCCGGTGCCAGCATCGTGCCCGGTATCCGGGTCGATGACCTCATCGTCCGCGACGGCAAAGTCTGCGGCGTGGTTGCCTCGGGTGAAGAAATGGAAGCCCACACGGTCATCCTGGCCGACGGCGTCAATTCCATTCTGGCCGAGAAACTCGGTATGGAAACCAAAGTCTCTCCACATACCGGAGCGGTAGGCGTCAAGGAAGTCATCCAGCTCTCCAAGCAACAAATCAATGACCGCTTCGGCTGCACGGATGATGACGGTGCGGCATGGCTCTTCGCGGGCACCCCGTCCAATGGGCACATGGGTGGCGGCTTCATTTATACCAACGAAGACACCTTGTCCCTCGGTCTGGTCTTCGGCCTGCACAACATTGATAAGACAGATAAAAGTGTTCCTCAAATGTTGGAAGACTTCAAGGACCACCCCACCGTCAAACCCCTTCTTGAAGGTGGAAAACTGATCGAATACTCTGCCCACGTTGTTCCTGAAGGCGGCTACGACATGATTCCGAAACTGGTCGGTGACGGCGTGCTCGTGGCAGGCGATGCCGCAGGCCTGTGCCTGAATGTCGGATTCACCGTTCGAGGTATGGATCTGGCCATTGCGTCCGGCGAAGCTGCGGCAAAAGCGGTGATCGCTGCCAAAAACAACGGAGACTTCAGCGAAAGCGGACTGTCCTCCTACAAAACGGAACTTGAAAACAGTTTTGTAATGAAAGATATGAAGCTGTATCAAAAGCTTCCCCGATTTCTCGACAACCCCCGTATGTACAACGAATACCCAAACATGGTGACCGGAATCATGAAAGATATCTTCACCATCAACGGAACATCCGTTCCCTTGCGGAAAATCATTACACCTCACTTGAAACAGGTTGGATTCATGAACCTGCTTAAAGACGGCTTCAAAGGAGCGAAAGCGATATGAGTAATCCAGTCAATGTAGACGTCAAACTCGGCGTCAATAAATTCTTTGTCGACGAGGGAAATCCTCACATCGAACTGGTGGAAACGCCAAATGAAGAGGAATTCGCCAAACTCGAAGCAGCATGTCCCGCCGGTCTGTATAAAAGAGATGACAACGGCACCATGCATTTCGATTGTGCGGGTTGTCTGGAATGTGGCACCTGCCGGATTCTGTGTGGTAAGACCATCCTGAAAAAATGGGAATATCCCAATGGAACATTCGGGGTTGAATTCCGCCACGGTTAAGTCGTTGAACGGCATTACGACAGAGTCAATCCCATCTTCAAAAGAATAGACAAACTTCCCATCCCCTTGGTAAGTCCAGACCCCTGTTCGGCATCATGACAAAAGGACTCCTTTATGCCATTGACATCCGGACAAAACTCCTAAAACTTGGGCTTCCCGGTGCCGACAGTGAAACCAGCACTGTCGGCGCCATCAAGGGCTTTGAAAAAAGGGCCTGAGAATACATCATCCCCCAATTCCGTTTACAAGGGAACGCATCATGAACAAACAATCACAGGACCCACGATTCAAACAGGCCAACAAAGAGGCCCTGCTCGCATTGGGTGTCTACGCCCTGTACTTTGTCTGGTGGTATGTGTGCGCGTATGGCCTGGGGGACGGCAACCCCGACGACTATGTGTATGTCTTTGGAATGCCGGAATGGTTTTTCTACAGTTGCATTGTCGGCTATCCCCTCATCACCATCCTGCTCTGGGTTGTTGTCCGCTGTTGTTTCAAGGACATGCCTCTCGACTCGGAACCACCTCACGACAGCCACCCTTCCAACTCCACCACGAGGGAGCATCGTTAAATGCCAACCAATCTTTCCACCATAATCCCGGTTATCATCTATCTGGCACTCTCCTTTGCCGTGGCCATCTGGGCTCGGAAAAAATCCGAGGCCTCCCAGTCTTCACAAGGATTCATTGAAGATTATTTCATTGGAGGACGCTCCTTGGGAGGCTTTGTCCTCGCCATGACCATCATCGCGAGCTACACCAGCGCGAGCAGCTTTGTCGGCGGCCCGGGTGTGGCCTATCGCCTCGGTCTCAGCTGGGTCCTGCTTGCCATGATTCAGGTTCCCACGACATTCCTGACCCTCGGCATCCTCGGCAAACGATTTGCCATCATGGCCCGCAAGACGCAGTCCGTGACCATCACTGACTATCTGCGCGCCCGGTATGACAGCGACGCCGTGGTCATCCTCTGTTCCATCGCCCTCATCGTCTTTTTCATGGCCGCCATGCTGGCGCAGTTCATCGGCGGGGCGCGACTTTTTCAATCCGTAACCGGATATCCCTACATCATTGGCCTGGTTCTTTTCGGGGCCAGCGTGGTTCTCTACACGGCTGTAGGCGGCTTCCGGGCGGTGGTCCTGACCGATGCCATTCAGGGCATTGTCATGATCGTGGCCGTTGTGGTCGTGCTGTTGGCTGTTATCAAAGCCGGTGGCGGCATGGAGCACTGCATCACCACCCTCAAAGAAATTGACCCGGGGCTTATCACGCCAACCGGACCCAAAAACGCCGTTCCACAACCCTTTACCCTCTCCTTCTGGGTACTCGTCGGTATCGGAATCCTCGGACTTCCCCAGACCACACAACGATGCATGGCGTACAAGGATTCCCAGGCCATGCACAACGCCATGGTCATCGGAACGCTGCTTATCGGCTTCATGATCCTGTGCGCCCACTTGGCTGGAACACTCGGACGAGCGGTTTATCCGAACCTCGCGGCGGGCGATCTGGCCATGCCAAGCCTCATCGTCGAACTGCTTTCCCCGGTCTGGGCGGGCATCTTCATTGCCGGACCACTGGCCGCCATCATGTCAACGGTTGACTCCATGCTCCTGCTTGTCTCCGCCGCCATCATCAAGGATCTGTATATTCATTACAGACTCAAAGGCGATGCCTCACGGATGACGCTTGTCAGCCTGAAAAAAGCGAGCCTCATCTGCACGGTTGTCATCGGATTTCTGGTCTTTATCGCAGCGATCGAACCGCCTGACCTGCTGGTCTGGATCAACCTGTTCGCCTTTGGCGGACTGGAAGCCGTGTTCCTGTGCCCAATCGTCATTGGTCTCTATTGGGAAAAAGGCAACGCGACCGGGGCCATCGCCTCAATCCTGCTTGGCACGTCCACCTTTGTCATTCTGACCATCATGAAACCGGCCATGGGCGGCATCCATGCCATTGTCCCCACCACGCTGGTTGCCCTGATTGCCTTTGTTGCCGGCTCACTTCTTGGACGAACGCCCAGTCTTTCCAAAGGGCATTGATCCGTCCAAAGACAAAAGGCACTGGTCGGCATATTCCTTTTCAACACTGAACATCGGACACTTCACCGTCGTCACGACTCCATTTCGAGGCTTGAAAATGAAGACCCTTTTAACATTTGGTGACAGTTTTTCAGACAATGGTTTTTCAAACGGGTGTGGGTATAACAGACTGAGCAATGGCCCGGTCTGGGTCGAATATCTGGCTCAGATGCTGGGCGCATCCCTGGAAGATCGGGCATGGTGCGGCGCCACATCTGGCCACGGCAATGCCTCTGGTCCAAAAGACTGGTCAGGTCTGGCCTGGCAGGTTGACACCTATTCTCCGACGAATAGCGAAACCAACAGACTCTGCACGCTCCTGATCGGCATAAACGATGTGTATGACGGAACCGGCACGGCCAAAGACAGTGTCGCCAACATCATAAGAGCGATAGAAACTCTCAACGACAAGGGGATTCATCGCTTTCTGATTTCCAATGTCCCGGACATTACCCATGCTCCGGCATATGCCGAGGAATACGCACCTCTCAAGAAGACCGTCCAAAACACACTTCGAACAATCAACGAACACCTTGAACAGTCTCTCACCGGACCAAACGGATTGTTGACGCGACTGCCTGACATCACACTCTACCCGGTGCTGAATGCCTATGACATTTTCAACGCGCTGGTTGCAGACTCCCGATTTGCAAACACCAGAGAACCGTGGAATGGCACCTATTCAGATCCAAACACCACCGGATACATGTGGTGGGACGACTGGCACCCGACAACAGAAACCCACAAGGCGTTTGCCAAAGAAGCATTCAAGATCATTGAGTCCGGTCCCATTCGCCGTCAGGCATGACCGATCATCGCATCATTCCGACTTCGGGCCAAACACGCTCCCATTCAAAAAGGGTCTCCAAATAACTGGAGACCCTTTTTGAATTCATACTCGAAACAGGCTCTGACGCGCATTCCATCTTTTCAGCCAGTTTACCATACCGCCCGATAGATATGGGTGTAGGCCATCTCCAGAGCCACGAAGACCAACACGGCTCCCATACAATAATTAAACCACTTCAAATACAGGGAATTCTCAATATATCTGGACACCTTTGTTCCTGCAACGGCGTAGACCAAAGGCGCGCCGAAACCGAGAAGCCCCAACCCGATTGACCAAAGAGCGATGGCACTCCCCTGAATGCCTGCTGCTGGGAATTGGACCGCTGTCACTGGCAGAACAACCAGAAAGGACTTTGGATTCAACAACTGCATGAGCAACCCGTCACGAAATGAAAACGCGCTTCCAGTGTGTTCATCCCGCTCGAGGGCACTTTCCGAAGCAATAATCTTATAGGCGAGAAAGAGGATAAAAGCGGTTCCAAGGGCCGAGATAATGGGCATGACGCTGTGGTCGATCACCGCGCTTCCGGCATACCCGACAAGCAGAAACCAGAAGCACAATGCGGTCCCCACTCCCATGCAAAACGAAATATGTGTGGTAAATCGGGTGTGCATTCCGCGATTCAGACTGAGGATATTCACGGGACCGGGCGTATACATCACCCCAATGCTATACAACAGAATTCCGAGCATGGGACCATCCTCATGGTTTGATTTGTTGTTGATACTGTTTCGGTGTGATCCCGTAGAATCGCTTGAACGATCGATTCAGGTGACTCACATCGAAAAATCCGAAATCCTGCGCAACATCCGAAACAGCGGTTCCCGATTCAAGCGAAATTCGAACCTTGTTGATCTTGAGATTGAGAATATATTGGTGCGGGGTCAACCCGAACTGATTTCGAAACAGGCGAATGAAATGATATTTTGACAGAGAGGCCACGCCACTCAGGACATCAATCGAAATATCCTCTGTGATATTGTCATGAATGTATTCTCTGGCTCGCAACAACAAAGCGTCCTTGTCGCGCACCCATGCGTCAACACTGGAAATCCCCAACCGCTGTGCTAATCGTTTCGCGATGGCATACAGGCAATGATCATATTCGACAGCAAGATGCCGCCCCTCAGTCACAAGCCGGGACATATTCAGAATCAAAGCCCGAAGCACGGCATCGTCAAAATGGGGTTGCGCCAGACGAAATTCCTTTGCATCCGACGTAGCCGCACTCCAAAGCAATGGATAGAACTCCGTGGTGTCGAAATAGAGCATGGTGTACTTCAAGGCGTCGCTGGTTCCCGGATGTCCATTGTGAACATCGCCCGGATTAAACGCGATGATATTGCCGGGATGACTTCGAAAAAACTGCCCCTTGCACGCGAATTCCTGCACACCATCCATGGTCACGCCAAGAGCCAACTCTTCATGCGCGTGTTTGGCGTAGGAAAAATCCGACATGACCGCATTGAGCATGGTCATGCCGACATCGCTCCCCGCGTTCACAAATTCAAAATGATTCGATTCCATACGTGCCATATTTCGCCCTTTGTTCTGCATCAGTCCTACCCCACCCACCAACAAAAAACTTGGACAAAATTGCTCAATATCCTCTCATTCCAGACAACGGAACGCCCCGGCGATATTTCTCGTAACCAGCCTGGCCCAACAAGAGAATCACAAATATCCAAGCTCACCCCAAAAAGTTCTTCGTCTGGATATTACGCGAAAAAACAACATATTGGCAACACGATCACTCCCACCCAAAAAGAGAACGGACCTGGATAATGGCAATCCAGGTCCGTTCGGAATTATCGTCTTACAACGATACCCGAGCATCTGTCGGGAATGGTGTGAGCGTGGGAATGGCTAAAGCTCACCCGACAGACTCCTTTTCAATTCTTTCATCAATGCCTTGAAGTGAGGCATCAGCTTGGCCATGGATACAGAATCCCTGTTTGAAAGGACCGCGCTGCCAAGCAGCTTGGCACCAACCACCAACGCACAACGGGTCGCTTCGTCAAAAGCCCCCTGCTGCCGCGCTCGATCCAGCAGATCAGACACATCGTCATGGCTTCCAGCCTCAAAGAGCATCGGGCCCTCGGCGGTTTTGCCCTCAACCGGCTTTTTCTCCACCGTTATCGTGTACGTATACTTCATTCGAATGTTCCGTCCTTATGGGATGCGATGCAATCTGTACACACTCTCGACGAACCTTTCCCTCTCCAAAACTTCGAAGATACCATACCACTCCTATTCCAGATTCTTCTTGAACTTGGACATGGTCTCATCACTCACATCCAACTCAGGCGAGGCCAGAACAGGGGCTTCCATGACCATTTCTTCATTGGATCTGTTCAATTCGTCGATCACGTGGGTTCCCACTTCGATTGAAATCAGAAGCAGGCCCAACACGGCGAATATGGGGACAACTATTCCAATCAGGCGTTCTTTTGTGTTCGCTTGAGCCATACCTTTTTCACCCTCCTTCGCAGCATTTTGATAAAACCTTCAATCGGCGGAATGGGACACAGATAGTTGCACCACGGACGCCTGATGAACATGGCCGTAACGAGCACCAGACCCAACAGGAAAAACAGAAAGATGCTGCCATCCAGATCAAACAGGGTTCCAAAGATCTCATAGCCGGACAACCCGGGATTTCTGAACAGAAGCGCAATGATGATTGCCATGAAAGCCAGACCGCGCTGCGCCCATTTGAACCCTGATTTATACGGAATGTTCTTTGCCTGCTTGGCACCTCCGACCAATCCCATGCACTCCTGAGCCGCGCCAAAGGGACAAAACCACATGCAATAGGGATTCTTGTTGTCAATGGTGAGAACCAGAAATATCCCGGTAACCAGCAGATAATAGTATATATGCGTCTGCCATTCGGGCCAGAAACCAAGCAACAATTTATTGATATGCGAAATGGTCAACGGTTCCGTGTACCAAAACCCCAACACGATCATGCCGACAACCATACTGAACCATCTGGCCTGTTTGGTAAATTTGAAGGATCGACGATGACCGATGAACCCGACCGCAAAAAGCACGATCAGCACGATCTCAGGCACACCAAACTGGATTCTTTCAACAGGTTCCGGCGGCACCGACAAATTTAATTGGGACTTGGCAATGGTTCTGCTGCCCTGAAGCGCGGCCTTTGCCAAGGCTCTGGAAGTATATGTCGCCCCGGCGACAGCGGCCAAATCTTCGCCAAACGAAAAGGCATCAGTATAGCTCTTGCCAAGCAAGGTCTCCGTGAATCCGCTGGCGGCCACCCGTTTGAACCAATTAGGCGTCTCCTTGTGGTCAACCACGCCGACCCCGGTAATCGAGCCTTTCAAGTCAGTGGCAACGGCCAAGACCAGCGGCCCGCCATACCCATTGGCCGTTCCCAAGGAAACATAGCATCGAAACGTCTCCGCATCCTGACCGTCATAGGCGGCAAAGGTCACATCATCGAGTCGTTCGAACCGCGTCGCACTCGGCACGGCTTTATGCAAAGCCGGTTCGATCGCATTCGTACTTTGGGTATATCCAAATATACCGGCAGCAATAATACAGACAATTGCAGCCAGTCCAAGCCACCAATCCAGATCCCTGGTCGTGCCGGACCGAGTCTGGTCTGTCTCGTTTATTTTCTGAATATGCACAGTCTTCACTGTCTCTTTCTCCTTGTACACTGTCCCTCTGGCTCACCCGCCAACGAGGATCTCGGACACCAGAAAATATCCGGTACCGTGCAGGGGGGCACGGACACCGGACATTTGTATATATGAAGATTTTATGCCGTCAGTCGTTTTCGGACAGAACGCATGGTCAAAACAGCCACAACCAACATCGGCAATCCCATGAAGACCACGGTCAGCCAAGCGGCTCGCGCAACGCCTTCCTGAAAAGACGCGATGAATGTCTGTCCCATGAACATGAACAGAAGGAAAACCACCACCACACCAATCCATTCCATCCATTTGAGACGGATCGATTTTTCCTTGAGAAACACAAACAGATATGTCGCTCCGCCACCCATCAGAAATCCGATGAGGACGTACCAAAACCACGTCCAGCTTATCAAATGCATTTTCTTTTTCTCCCTGTTTCCTTATGAGCGTGATTTGTCCAAACCAAAAAGCGGAACGTCCATGGGATCGGCATCCCACGGCGACTTGGTGGGTGCTGGCTCCTGACCGTATCCAAAGATATCGTCCATATTACGGATGATGGAGTTCAGGGCCGGAGCTTTGGCAATGGACATGCGCACGAGGTCATGCATCACGGCTTCGTCAAATTTGGTAAAAGGACAGACGGTTTGGCACCGGCTGCAATCCGGGTCACCGCTCAACATGTAGGAATAACATTTCTTGGCATTCATGTACCACCCCTTGTATCCCTTGGCCTGCCACGGGACATCGCCACCCCAGAACGGCTCATCGGCCATGCTGATGGCACCAGACGGACACATCTCTCCGCATTTCTTGCAGACCTTGCAGAATTCCACGATACCGGCGTCAATCGGTTTGGTTTCGGCCAGCGGCAAATCGGTCACGGTGAGCATCACTGTCCGCAAGTCCGTCCCCCATTGCGGGCTACACAAAATACCGGCCCGACAGCCTTCGCCCATGCCTGCCATGATACCAAAGGGCACACTGCGGCCAACGGAACTGGTTCCACCTCCAAAATGCTGATATCCCAGACCTCGCAGGAACACCTTGATTCGATTGGAGTAGATATTTGCACGAGAATAGGCGGCCGTATTACTACAGGCCCAACTCATGCGGTCCGTGTACTGCTGCATCCACAGGGACTGGGGAATCACCGCACAGATGACCCACAAATCCTTGTTCGGCAAAACATATTTGCCATTCGGCTTGGCATACCCCTTTTCAACATCCTCGAATTCAATGATCCCGTAGAGCAATTTCTTGGTTTTCTCATTGAGCTTGACAAACCCCATGTCCGCGGCACCGAGAATCCGGCCAGCCACCCGCAGCATCCGGGAATTCTCTTCCGGCGTGCCTTCATATTTTGGCACCCCGAAATCGTCGGGCGTATAGAACATGGTGGGATGTTCCCACTCGTTCAGGGCTTGTACATCCGGTCCGGTCCAGCCTGGGGCGAGGGAACTAAGCGCGCCCCATCCCCAACAATTAGCATCACCCAAGGCCCGATCTCGCAAGGAATAGCCCGGCGCATTTTCACGAACTTTCTTGGTGGTGGATTCAATATTGCTGGCATGGATCTTCATATATTCATTTTTGTCGTCCCACGCATCAGGATTGAACAACGTGGCCTGTCCGCCGGGAAATACTTCCATATTGTCCCAATCGATCTGAACGGTCGGCTCATCCACTTCACGCACCCAAAATGGCAGATTGCGATCAGCATGGGGGGACGCCATCATATCGTCCAAATCCTTGAATCCAGCAGCAGAAATGCCACCAGTCGCTGCTTGCAATCCAAGTGCCCCGCCACCAACACCCAACATTTTCATGAATGTTCGACGCCCGACAGTGGAATGATAGTGTTTTTTTCTCGAAATCGACTCACGCATACAACCACCTTGTGTTTAAAGTCATACTTTGGCATCACGCCAACAGCACAACCTACTGCATACTCCATGCCCCACAATATATGTAGATAATTCAGATATTTAACAAAATAGACAGACACAAACAGGTTGTCCCATTTGACAAATTCGTACCATGGTGCAAATTTAGTGAACTATTTACACAGTCTATTTTTTCAAACGGTTGGAAACAAATGAGCGATTACACATTTTTACGGAATCTGATTTTAAGCATCAACAGCAGTCTGGATTTTGCCCAGGCCATGCGAGCCACGTATGCTTTCCTGTCTCAACATCTTCCAATTGTCGGCATATCCCTGCATCGATTTCTACCCCAGCTCCATTCGACACAACTGGATTTTCTGACAACGAAAAATGAATTCTACGCATTGGATACGCTTGTCCCCTTATCGGACCAAAGCATGGAACGGCTGCAACAGCATGAGCAGGCCAAAGATATCTCCCATGGATGCAGCTGGAAAGAAGCATCCATGGGCAAATGCCTCAATCACGCGCTAGCGGGCTTCATCCCTCCCGGGGATCACTCATTTCTGGTGGCCATTTTAACTGCGGGCGACCACATCGTGGGTCACCTCTGTCTGGTCGGAAAAGAAAAGAACTGTTTTACCCCCGAACATGAGGCCTTACTGGAATTAATGCGGGCACCTGTGGGGCTGGCCATGATGAATCTGCTCCAACACCGGAAGACCCATGAATTGCAAATGCGACTGGATGAACACCGACGGCAACTGGCCGGAGAGGTCAGCCTGCTGAAAGAAACGTCCATCATCGGCAAGGATGGAGGCTTACGGCACACCATGCAGATGGTTGAACAACTGACAGGCAGTGACGCGCCCGTGCTTATCATGGGAGAAACCGGCACTGGCAAGGAATTGATTGCTGACGCGGTCCAACGGGTATCAGCCCAAAGAGACGGCCCATATCTCAAGATGAACTGTGGAGCGATCCCGGAATCCCTCATCGACAGTGAATTGTTCGGCTATCAGAAGGGCGCGTTTACCGGCGCATTGACCGACAAACCCGGAAAATTCGAACAGGCATCAGGCGGCACCCTTTTTCTCGATGAAATCGGCGAACTGTCTCCTTCATCACAAGTCCGACTCCTGCGCGTCTTGCAGGACAAGGTCGTGGAACGAGTGGGTGGCATCAGGTCCATCAGGATTGATGTCCGCATCATTGCGGCCACCAACCGTCCTCTTGAGAGCATGATGCAGGCCGGAACTTTCCGGGAAGACCTCTATTATCGGCTGAACGTTTTCCCTCTCAGATTGCCCCCTCTCAGAGACCGTACCGAAGACATTCCCTTATTGATTCACCATTTCATTGAGGAATTCAGCAAAAAGCTCCACATATCAAAGAAGATTGAAATCGAATCGAATTCAATGAAGCATTTGTATGAATATTCATGGCCAGGCAATATTCGGGAACTCAGAAACCTGGTCGAACGCGCATTGACCGTGCACCCGTCCGGCAAGGTAAATCTTGCTCAATACCTGCCGCAGGACCCGGGCTGGTACCTCTCAGCCGAAGAAAGTCCGGGCTACCTGAAAAAAATGATCCAGGAAGAAGTGGCAGCGACCCTTGCGACCATCAAACTGCCCGAAGCGCAATCAGAAGTGCCCCAAGACATGAAAGACGAGCCTCCCCTCTCCCTTGATCGAGCCATGGCTGCGCACATCAGCACCGTGCTCCACCATTGTCGAGGCAAGGTCAGCGGACCAGGCGGCGCGGCCGAACTTCTGGAGATCAACCCCAGCACGTTGCGCAAACGGATGAAAAAACTCAATATCAATTTTGGGCATTCAGGATAGAATTCGTCATAAGGGAATGAAGGCATCCGTGCATTTCAACGGCCAATCATTCCCCTTTTTCAGGTCGATACGGTTCTTCGCGAACACCATGGGAGACAACCAGTTTAAGCATGTAAATCGGTGCAAACCAATCCATTCCAACCGGTGGGGCACAGATCTCCGGCCCAATCATGATTGAGAACACAATAATCAAAAATGACACAGGTCGCCGCAAATACAGTGGCAGCCGGTGTATGAAAAGGATGGAAAGCATCATGCAACCATACCAAAAAGTCGCGTACCACCAGGTCACAGCAAAGCACAAAGGCACAATGAAAATCTGAAAATGAATAAATGGGAAAAGCACGCGGCTTCCAACCAGCTTTTCCAACCACGAACGCGCCACGCGTTCCTCGGTGTGCAAAAACCGTTTCATGGACCCAAGCGCATTGGTCACCACCCCACCAACCATGTCCAAAGCCAGGACACTGGCCACCACAAGTTGTGTCAGGCTCCAATCCAAATCCCGCCAAACCAGAAAATACAACAGGACAGGAGCGAGCACGATCACGTAATTCGCGAGCACATTCTCGGCTTTGGTCGCACCATACCCTGTCGTGAACGAAAACGTTCCGGGACATTCCCAGTCAATATGCGCCTTTTTGATGATGAATTTGTCCTGTGACATACGATACTCCTTCGGATTTTCCTGCCCCTGAACCGATCACCCCTGCCTTCAAGCTCGTCACTGTGCGTATAGTCTTTTTTCGACCGTATGGACTAAATACGAAATCTTGACTCTGTTCGTCAAGGAATTATAGTCCAGATGGTCGAAAAAAAAGGAGACGCAATGCCCAAAATAATAGATCACGAACGCTATCGAAAGGAACTCGCGGCACAAGCCACCAAAATTTTTCAACAACATGGCTATGCAGGGATGGGAATGCGCCAAATTGCCAAAGAACTCGGCATCTCGAAAAGTGCGCTCTACCACTATTTCCCGAGTAAGGAGGCCCTGTTCACAGCATGTTCAAAGGCGGTCACATCCTTTGAAGCTGACGAATTCGATGCAGCATCCATCGCCGCCATGAACCGACCTGAACGAGCCAGGGCCTTGATCGATTTTTTCATGCGACTCGAAAAGGATTTCAAAGGCGAACTCACGGTTCTGCTGGACTATCTCAGGCCGCTCTCACCATCCCTGATCGCCAAAGACGAAAACATGCGTCATTCGAACCAACAATACACAACCATGATCACGGCCTTTGTCGGACCTGACAAGGCCCAATTCGTGCTATGCCTGATGTACGGTCTGCTCCTCCAGCGACTCTTTGACGGGGGGACAAGCGATCTTCAGGACTTCGAGGAAAAATTGATCGCTATCATGGACCACTAATCACCGCCGCCCCCTTTCCCGCCCCATTGATCACCGCAAAAGCCAGATATCCTTAACGATATCTGCCATCGCTTTCCCTTTCAAAAAGACAGAAATCATCCGTCTTTTCCATGCATTTTTACCGCAATATTTCCGTTCGAATCAAAAAAACGACATTTTTGCGTGACAATGAATTCGATTTTCATTATCAACTCTTTGCTTGCATATGCACGATCACCTGTTCAATGACACACAGAACAGCCAGTCGTCGCATAATGGGCAAAATGACCAGCTGGACACAGGAAAAACCGCACATGACATGCGCGGTCAAAAAAAACAGCAGTCACTCGTGACAATGAAAAAGACTTTCATTCTCGAATACTGTTGTCCATTCAGGACAAATTCACACTCCAGAATTGAGCACTATCGTGAAACAGACCATGACCATCCGCCACTCAATTCCCGGACGAATTCGCGTTCGCATTCGGGACCTGTATAAAAACGAAAAACTCGCGTTTTCGTTTGACACTCAACTTGGCACACTCAATTTCGTTAAAAATGTCCGGGTCAACCTCCGCTGCGGCAGCTTGGCGGTTCGCTTCACGCCGACCTCGGGCGATACCGATGCGATACTCGCCAAGATCACCGACATCCTGCATATCGAAAACACACCCGAGGCGCGGGGTATCCACCCGCCCGCCTGTGCGTCTTCCCTGTGCGAATGCACGGCCTGTGCAACCACTGAAGCAGGATGCAATCCCGTCAAATCAGCCCTGCACCGTTTCATTGCGGTCAGTTCCGTCATGGGCGTGGTCTTCACCAGAACCACCATCCTTGGTCTGACCGTCGCCGAGACCGCACTCAGCCCATTGGGACTGGTGGCCCTCGGCCTGTCCTTCCCACTCTTCAAACAGGCCTATCACCAACTCAAACAGAAACGTTTTACCCTTGAAGCGTTCCTCGGAGCGAGCTGCGTGGCTGCCGTGGCTGCTGGTGAAGCACTCACCGCATTCGAGGTTCTGTGGATCAATTCCGGGGCCGATCTGGTCAAGGCATGGATCACCGAACGCTCCCGCAAATCCATCAGCGACATCTTGGAAGTCTCCTCCCATCACACCTTTGTCCTCATCAATGGCGTCGAAGTGGAAAAAGACGTCGAAGCCTTGCGCGCAGGTGACATCGTGGTGTTGCACACCAGCGAAAAAGTCTGCGTGGATGGCGAAATCGTGGATGGCGAAGCGCTCATGGACGAGGCCCCCATTTCCGGCCGGTCGGACTTCATCCCCAAAACAGTCGGGGACACGGTACTGGCCGGAACCTTCGTCCGTCAGGGCGTGATCTACGTCAAGGCCCATGAAGTGGGTGATCGCACCTATCTTTCCCGCGTCCTGAAAATGGTCGAGGATTCACTGGAAAACCGCGCCCCCATCGAAGGGGTGGCCGACAGGTTGGCCGCCAATCTCATCAAGGTCGGTTTCGTCACCACTGCCGGGACATGGTTGCTGACCGGCAGCCTGTACCGCGCCTTCACCGTCCTGCTCGTCATGGCCTGTCCCTGCGCCACGGTGCTGGCCGCGTCAACCGCTGTTTCCGCAGCTATCAGCGCAGCGGCCAAACGCAACATCCTCATCAAGGGTGGCCGCTATCTTGAAGAAGTCGGCAAAACCGATACTGTCTGCTTTGACAAGACCGGCACACTGACCACCAACGCCCCCATGCTCGCCCGCATCGTCTCAATGAACGGGACCAACGAGGACGTATTGCTGCAAATGGCGGTCTCCGTAGAGATGCACAATCACCACCCATTGGCCCAGGCCATCAAAAACGAAGCGGAGGAACGGTCCATCGTTCCAAAAGAGCATACGGTCTGCGAATATGTCCTTGGCATGGGAATGCGAGCCGAAGTGTCCAACCGTGAAATTCTTGTCGGCAATCGAAAACTGCTTGAAAAACACGAAGTCCCGGATATCAAAAAAGCCGAGACCACAGCGGCTCCCCTCCGCCAACAGGGACGCACCGTCCTCTTTGTTGTGGATGACAAGAAAATTCTCGGCCTGCTCGCCTTTGACACCATGATTCGACCCGAAAGTGGCGAAGTCGTAAAACGGCTCCGACGCGGCGGTGCGGACGCCATCGTGTTGATCACTGGCGACGAGCCGAACACGGCCAACGAATTATCCAGACGGCTCGACATCACCGAGGTCCACGCCTCGGTCATGCCTGAGGAAAAGGCCACGATTGTCGAGACCATGCAAAAACAGGGAGCGGCCGTTCTCATGGTCGGCGACGGAGTCAATGACGCTCTTGCCATCACCCACGCCGACGTGGGGGTCGCCATGGGCGCGGGCGGCAGTGAAGTCGCCATCGAAGCGGCGGACATCGCCCTGGTCAACGACGATCTTGGCGGGCTGGTGTATGTCCAGTCCCTGAGTCAGCAAACGCTGAAAGTCGTCCATCAGAACTTCTGGATCGCAACGGGATCAAATCTCATCGGCGTTGTTTTCGGGGCCATGGGGATGCTCACGCCCATCATGGCCGGCATGATCCACATCACCCACTCGCTTGGCATCTTGGCAAACTCGGCACGACTGCTGCGCTACGAGCCTCTGCCACTGGAAACCACCGCGCCAATACAGGAGCAATAAGACCATGGATTTCAAACTTTTGATGGAGCTTCGACACCATCTCACGATCAAGCATCACGTCCCCGGACGTATCCGGATCAAGTTCGCCCTGGCATTATTGGCGGACTCCCGGGCGCAGGCCCTCAAAAAGGACGCGGGCGACTCACCCCCTCCATTCATTCGCAACACTTCGGTCAATCTCTTCACCCGAATGGTCGTTATCGAATACGATCCGGACGTGATTGTGCCTGAGAAACTACATGAAGCATTGACCACCGAGGACCCGGCACGATTCACGGAATTGGCAGCGGAATTCGAACAAATCGTCTCCGCATAATAGAGAGCAAAAAGGAGTATTTCACATGGAAAACATACAACAGGCACAGCCCGATATGGGACAGACTCAACCAGCAGGGCAATTCGTACAGCCCCAACCAGGTGGATTGTATCAATACGTTGCCGGAGCCGGATTCGTTCAGGTCCAGGGCATCCAACCGGCACAGCCCACCATGGGCGCACAGATTCCGACCATGCATCCCGGAACAAATGCACAGGCTGACATGGCCACAGCGCAGGCAGCCGCACAAGCCGCAGCCTCTCAAGCGGCTCGCCAGACCGCCGACGCCACTGCCGGAATAAATGGACAGGGTATTCCCGAGGGCACGGACCCCAAATTCGACCAGAACAAATTCGGCCAGATGTACACCGTCATGAACGACGTCATGAACGGCGAGCCAGATCCAACCAAGATCATGGCCTTGTTTCAGGAAACGGACGGCGATTTCTGGAAAGGTGCCATCGTCGGAGCGGCGGTCGGCTTCCTCGCCAGTAACGAAACCGTGCGAGGTGCCGTCACGGGCGTTGTCGGCTCCATGTTCGGCAATGGCGATCCCGCAGGCCCACAGGTCACTGTGCCACACCCGACAAATAAGACCTCTTCACTGTCCACTGCATCATAAAGGAACATTCAATGACACAAAGTAATTCCACCCCGTCCTTTGCCAGAGCCGCATTTGGTGCCGCTCTGGTCGGAGCGATTATCGGCGGCACTTCGGCTGCCGCACACGGCATCAGGCAAGTCAAAAACGGCACGGCCACGACAGAGGATGTCGCCCGAACCGTGGCCCGAGAAGCAGGCACCACCGCCGTGGCTGCGGGAACCGCTGGTGCAGTCGTCGGCACCTTCAGCCTCAGCCCGCTCGTTTCCTCCCTCGGCATTGTGGCGGTGGCCACCGGCGTCAAATACGCCATGGATTCCCTGATCGGTTCACCGACTCCGGCAATCGCTCAGGCCGAGCATAACCACGCTCCCCTGCAAACGGACCAGACCGCATCAAAGACCCCACCCAAGAAAACTCCGTCAAAAAAGACACCGGCCAAAAAAGCCGCTCCCAAGAAAAAGACGACAAAAAAGGTGACGGCCAAAAAGACCACCACCTCGAAAAAGACTGCATCGAAAAAGGCATCGACACCCACGACAACTGGCACCCCCACCAAAACCGCTGAAAAGAAATAGCGCACCACAACGAGGAAATCTTCATGAGCGACTCCATCAACCATCCACAGCCAGGCGAATCATCCACCGAAGGCGCCTATTCCCGGGACCCGCAAAATCCGACGTATTACTTTCAGGACAGCAATCAGTATGGGACGGTCAACGCCGCACCCACTGCCCAGTACTCGACACAAACCGCCGCGCAAACAGCACCGGTCCCCACGGATTCCTCCATGGCCTCGTGGGTCAACTTCACCAGCACCGACTATCTCAAAGGCCTTGCCCTTGGCGCAGGTGTGGCACTTGTTGTCACCAACCCCACCGTGCAAAAAACCGTTGTTTCCGGCGCGGTCAAGATGTGGGCGGCCCTTCAGGGAGGCGTCGAGGAATTGAAGGAACAAGTGCAGGACGCCAAAGCGGAAATCAGTCAACAGGATTAAGCAGATGGCAGTCACCAAAAGTACCCCCCCGTCCAGTGCATCGGGGATGTCGTCCAAGACGAAAAAGACGCTGGCAAAGGCCGGTATGGCGACGACTCTCGGAACACTGGTCGCTACTGGGCTAATGGAAACCAACAAGACGGACACCTTGAAAAAAGTCCACCTCTGGTCCGGTTTCGCCCTGGTCGGCTTCTCATACTGGCATTATTCCCTCTATAAAAAATAAGCGACCTGCGGAGACACCCATGACCGCGAAAGCGGAACCACACACACGGGCATTCACCATCGCCCACGAAGTCAGAAAACGGATCAGGCTGCGGAGTCAACGGCTGTTCGACCCCGCACTTGATCTGAAATACCTTGAAGCGTTGGTGGAATCCCTACCCGGCGTGGAGTCGTCCCGGACCAACAAATGGGGATCGAGTATCGTCATCGAGTATGACGGCAACCGGACAAACCGGGACCGCATCCTCAACCTGCTCGAAAATATTCCCGTGGACGCCTATATGCCCGACGGCATGAAAGCCGATCCCATTTCCCTGCCCACGGTCGTGGCGCAGGGGGCGGCTGCCGCACTCACCCCGTTCATGCCGCCGCAGGCCGCAGCCCCAACGAGTTGGCTCATGGGACTGCCCACCATGCTCGAAGGCCTTCATTCTCTGCTCTATGACGGAGTGAAAGTCGAAGTGCTCGATGCCTCAGCCGTGGCCTTTTCCCTGCTCAGACGAGACTACTTCACGGCCAATGCCATCGTGGCCATGCTCGGTTTGGGGTCCGCCATGGAGAACTGGACTGAAAAGAAATCCAACGATCTCCTGAAAAACCTCTTGCGTCCGCAAGTGGAAATGGTCTGGGTGGAACGGGATGCGCAAGAGAAACAGGTCAACTTCACCGATCTCATGGTCGGGGATCTGGTCATCTGCGGTTCTGGCGAACTCGTGCCCGTGGACGGCGTGGTCGTGGACGGAGACGCGGCCCTGAACCAAAGCTCCATCACCGGCGAATCCCTTCCAGTCCATGTTTCCACCGGGGATGACGTCCTTTCCGGAGCCGTGGTCGAAGACGGACGCATCAAGATTTCGGCCAACAACGTGGGGAACGAAACCAGCATGGCCCGCATCGGACGTTTTCTTGAAAACTCCCTGCGAACGCAATCAACATCACAGAAGAAAAGCGATGAACTGGCCGACAAACTGGTGCCGGTCACCTTTGCGCTTGGCCTTGGCCTGTTTGCCATGACCCATGATGTGACCCGGGCGGCATCAGTCCTCACTGTGGACTATTCATGCGCCATCAAGCTCGCCTCACCCGTGGCCGTCAAGACCGGAATGCACACGGCCGGACACTGCGGAGTGCTGCTCAAGGGCGCACAGGCACTGGACAACCTCGCTCATATCGACACCATTGTATTCGACAAGACCGGCACCCTGACCAAAGGCAATCTCACGGTTGCGGATGTGCTCCCCCACGGTACCATGCACCCGAATGAACTGCTTGCTCTGGCCGCCGGAGCGGAAGAGCACTATTCTCATCCCGTGGCTCGTGCGGTCGTGGCCGAAGCCAAAGCGCAAAATCTTCAACTTCCGCCCATCAGTCAGGTTGACTTCATTGTGGCCCACGGTGTTTCCGCCCATGTCGAAGGTGAACATATTCTGGTCGGCAGCCGTCATTTCCTTGAAGACGATGAAGGTGTGGACTGCTCCGGGGCCGAAGCACAGGGCCGTGCATTGCGCGCTCAGGGAAAATCCCTGCTCTATGTAGCCCGTTCCGGCCACCTTGCGGGCATCATCACCCTGCGGGATGAACTCCGGCCAGAAGCATCCGAAACCCTTGCCATGCTCAAAAAACGTGGTATTCATAAGATTGTCATGCTCACTGGTGACCATAAGGATACGGCACAATCCATTGCCGCTGACCTCGGATGTATCGATGAGGTCCACTGGGAACTCAATCCAGAAGACAAGGCGGTACTGATCAAGGAACTTCAAGAAAATGGCCACATTCTCGCCTTTGCCGGGGACGGCGTGAATGACGCTCCGGCACTGGTTTCGGCGGACGTTGGCATATGTATGCCCGGCGGCGCGGACCTGGCCCGGGAAACCGCCCAAGTGGTCCTCCTTGAAAATGACTTGCGTATTCTGGCCGTGGCCCGTGATGTGGCAACACAGACGCAACGAATTCTGAAAAGGACCTTTCAAGCCGCAGTCGGCATCAACTCGGCGGTCCTGCTCGCGGCCACGGCGGGCACACTATCTCCGGTCGCGTCGGCGTTCCTGCACAACGCCAGCACGCTCGGCATTCTCGGATACGCGGCAGCCGCTGGACGAAAAATCCCCGTCTCCGCACAACAGCTCGATTCAACAGCCACTTTTCACAAGGCATAACCGATGTATACAAGTTTGACGCACGCCCCCACTGGGGTTGGATTGACCATCTCACGAATCACCGACCCACATCTCGAATCTCGTATGGGAAAAATGGGATTGTTCGTGGGCGGCGACATCACACGCCTTGACGAGGACGTGGCCCTCCAGACCGTCCGCGTCAAAGGCCCCAAGGGAGAAGTGGTTCTCGGCGGAGGCATGGGCGTCAAGGTGGTCACCCATCTTGACGATGGCCGCATGATTCCACTGACTGAAATGAAACCCGGCGAAACCGGGCATGTGGAATGTGTCACCGCAGGTGGTCCCGTCCAAGACGGCATGGAAGCCCTCGGGTTAAAAAACAATGATCCCATTGAACTGATTCGCATCCTGCCACCCATGGAATTCATCGCCATAATACAAGGGCGTGGTCGCATCCGCTTGGCCGAGGGCATGGCTGCCAAAATTCTCGGCCGCATGGGCGACATCCAATGCCAATTTGCCAACGCACAGGCCGGTATGGACTTTGAAGTGGAACGAATACTCGGCGGTCATCGAGCGCAACGCGCTATTGCATCGCTGGATATCGCTCCCGGTGTCATCCTCCGACTCGAATCCGTGGGCAAGGCACCCAGCTATCAAATGACACGACAAAGCCGGTGCGTGGTCAGCAGCCCAGAAGGATTGCGCCTCTACCTGCGTCACG
Source organism: Pseudodesulfovibrio sp. JC047 (assembly GCF_010468615.1). NCBI lineage: Bacteria > Pseudomonadati > Thermodesulfobacteriota > Desulfovibrionia > Desulfovibrionales > Desulfovibrionaceae > Pseudodesulfovibrio > Pseudodesulfovibrio sp. JC047. The sequence continues at coordinate 189,828 of NZ_WUEH01000003.1, forward strand.
ACCAGTCCGATCTTGTCATTGTCTCCTATGAAGAAGCCGACGAATTCACCAGCTGAACACCATGAGAAAAAGCCCAGATTGATTACAAAGTCCAATCTGGCAGGCTGTTGAGAAATCGTCAGCCGCTAGGCGCAAAAAAAACTCAGGGCCGAAGCGTATTTATGCATACGTGAGGTTCTGAGTTTTTTGCAGCAACGACGCGGATGGCGGTTTGTCAGCAGCCTGAGCCGCCTTCCGAAAGGAAGACGGCTCCTTGAAAAAATCATTCGGACAGGGCTATGCCTTGACTTCCATCTGCTTTTCAGCCTTGGCGTCATGCACCATTTCCTTGACCTCATTGGTGGCCTTCTGAAACGTATCCACTGTCCAATCCTTGGCCTTGATCCCCGCCTTGATGGTGGATTTGGTCGCCTTTTTGACCGTATCAGACTTGGTGGCAGCATACCCGAGAGCACCACCGACAACGGTCCCTGCAACAAAAACAGCAATTCTACCGAAACTCATAGAGTCCTCCTTATGCCCATTGGGCCTGTCAATCGACATTCCCCGGCCACCCTCTTGGTGATCCCGGGACGCATATCATACTCATTGACCAATCAAAATCGCCTCTCTGTCCGATATTTCGCCACCCGGACACGACAGAGTGAGTATACGCTTCTCTATTTCACCGTAAAATGGCGATGTTGAATTCCATTCTCACAGCAGACATTGCCCTGACTGCCATCCAAAAATGCGCAACACTCCGTGGAGCATACTTCATGCTCTTTGCCACACAACGATTGGATCACTTCAGATATTTATCCATCCATTTGTTCATTTCTTCGCCCATGACACGGACAACCTCAATTGAGGCATCATCAAGGGTGGACATATATTCCAGAAACTCCCGATCATGCGATTCATGAAACGCCAGATGGGTGTCACTGGCGATATGACCGAGCTCTGTTGTACGGATAATGACACGCGCCTTGTTGTCTGGATCGATTTTCTTGGTCAACAGCCCTTTTTTGACGAGCTTGGCAACCAACTGAGACACGGCCCCCTTGGTAATACCAAGCTCAGTGGCAAGCGAGGTCACACCAGTGCCGCCCTGCATATCCACAGCGGTCACCATATGAATTTCAGACGGATACAGCTCCATGCCAATCCCGAAATCAAAGGCCTTGCGGTCGATGATTGAATACTTTGCCATGGCCCTGCTGAATTCCCTGAGCACGGGCATCATTGCTTCAAATGTTCTCATGCTGACAAGTTTAGCAACGCAACAGTTTTGTGTCAAAAGGGCCTCAAACCCGCAATGGCACCGCAAAAAAACTATTTTTCCTTGGCCTGACACGCAGCGCACAAACCGAAAAGGCACATGTGATGGCGTGTCAATGTGTATCCGTGGGCGATGGCCACTTCTTCCTGTCTTGCTTCAATGGAGGCATCATAAATCTCGACCTTGACCCCGCACTTCATGCACACCAGATGATCATGATGCGCATGTCCGTATGCGTGCTCATACAGGGTGATACCGTCACCAAAATCCACGCTGGCGGCCAACCCGGACTCCACCAGCAATTTCAAAGTTCGATACACCGTGGCCTGCCCGATGTCGGGTGCCCCCTGCTTGACCAATTGCCCCAACTGCTCTGCGGAAAAATGGTGTTCAGTCTCCAGAAAAGTCTCGACGATACGCTTCCGCTGTGGGGTCATGCTCAAGGCATTCGCGTCCAAATACTCCAGGAAAACTCCTTCTGCGTTTTTTGACATGGAAGAGACTGAAATTCATTTTCATTCTCATGTCAAGTGGGAAGTAATTTTTACACATCAAATCACGATATCATGCACACATGCCCACGAGACATTTCAAAATGACATGGTGTCACCGTCACAAAAGCATTTGTTCCTACAAAATTCTTATCCTGATCAGGCTCCCGGCAAAAAAGACTCGAAACAATATGAACACGGAAGAACGGGACACTTCTCTCTCTCTTTAAATTCTGAGCATAAGCACTTCCGATAAGTACCATAAAATTTTGTATACATATCACAACCACCCAATCATTTGTTTTCATTTTTCCACAAAAACGGCCTGGATCACTTCCTTGGCGGCAACAAATCATCCTCTGTCGGAGCTGCAATGCCATATTCTCCATATCGGATCTTTCGTGTCCATTGGTAGCGTTTGCCATCGAATTTCCACAGGTTATCTCCAAAAACATAATCGGGCATTCCTTTTGTAGACAGACCAGTTTTCTTAGGTATCCAATGGACAGAAGGAAAGCCCACTTCTATTGGTTCCCAGCCAGTAGACAGTTTCTTATAAATATATACGGTACATCCACCTGTGCCGCAGTAAAATGAATGAGCTATAGATATCACCAACTCCTTAGTACCATCTGAATTTACGTCGAATGGAATTGCGTATATTGTTGGCTCATAGCAGGAGTCCTTTGCAATGGCTGCGAAATCATCCTCATAACTACTCGATATTTCGCACAGCTCCTCTCGGCTTAATATTGTGTACTCATATGAGGCGGCATCGCACCGAGTGGCAACAAACCCAAGAATAGCGAAAACAAAACAAACGAATAAAAGCAGAGGGCCGACAAGGACCCTCCGCTTTCCACATGCTTCATAATCATTTTGCATAAGGGACTTCATACCCTTTAAACTTCCTGAGATATTCAGAGACACATGTACCGTTTGCATCTGTGGGGTCATCCTTTCCATCTGATTCAAGATATTTTTTAATACCACCTGCGACACCTCTCAAATGAGCACCAGCAAGCAAACCAGACGCTGTTATTTCGATTCCTCCTACCTCTTTACCTATATACTGATCAAGTTTTCGATGTTCGATATCACGCCATTGAGAACGCTTGTATTCATCGAAGGAATTTTCCTGGGCTTCCGGGGAGTTCAAGAAGTCCTCTTTAGAGTTCACACCGTTCTTCCCTGTCCAATTACCATCCTTATCTTTGTAGCCAGCATCAATAAGTGCGAGCTTGCCCATTTGGTATTTACCCAAGTAGCCAAGCTGGTTGACTGACTTATAGTCATTTGATGATTCACGAGCACCCAAATCATTCAAGAATGTATTATACTCATTATCCTGGCCCTCTGATTCCTCTGGCTCTTCCTTGTTGTCAGCTTCCTGTATTTTTTGCGGCACTGCGTTCTCTTCATCCTGCCCGGTTTCGACGTCAGCCTCATTCTTATTCAGTTCCTTTTGGTTATTGGGAATGCCCTCAGCCTCCTCCTCACCACCAGCATCGCTATCAGTACCGATATCGTTCTCAGCCAACATTTCGGCATTTTCTATCTTGAAGTCCGACTTGACGCCCGGCACATCGTCATTTTCAGACACTCGTATTTTTTCTCGATCAACGCCAGCATACCCCAGGTACTTGTCGTACATAACGTCTGCATCCTTCTCATCGAACTTGGCCTCGGACAGCACGTATTTATTGATGAGATTGAAAGCGGCATCATCATGACTTTGGATATCCTTTTCGTCTTTGGCACCAAGCGCGCCTTGAGCGAGTCGCTGTAAACCCTTATCGAGCACGCTACGAGAGTGCTCGTTGAACTTGTCCAAAATAAACTGATGCCCCTGCTGCAAGAACTCCTTTTTGATCTTGGGGAGAGTTTCAGACAATGCTCCATGCCGCTTTCCTCCCTTGGGAAGATCGGACAGAATGTCATGCTCATAGTCGTCGAATTGCTTTTTGAGAATGTTCGCATCGGTGGACGGCCTATTGCCAGTGACATTCTTCTGCCAATCGGTCAGTCCTTTTCCAAAGAAGTCATGTGCTTCGTTTTCCTTCTCGACTATGGAATTGAGTCGATCCAAATCATGATAGGCATCACGCTTCTGTTGATTCGATTGCTGTCGTTGGTTTTGACTTTTGATACCAATACCCAATTCCAAAACCGCGTTCCGCTGACGGGGTGTTGCGGTGTCGAGCATTTGCTTCTGCTCATTGGGGGCCATGGTAAGCAATGATTTTCCAAAATCAAACATGCTTCAGTTCCTTCGCTTAAAATGTTGATTGTTCAAAGATCAAACATCGTAACCCCGGTTTTCTGCTCAGGACATAAATGGGCATGAATGGGTATTAAAAAGACGAAAAAAGCATAACTTGGTCGCTTGACAAGGTTTTCAAAAGTGCCGCCTCAAAGGCCTGGCAGGCTGGACCATCTCATTCCAACCCCGTAGCACCCACCGTGCCAAACAAGAAAACGGGCCACCAAAGTTTCTCAACTTAAGTGGCCCGTTTTCTCAACTTACGTGTCAGCTTACACGGAGCACTATAAAAAACCAAAAAAATCGGGAGAGGACACATAGCGGACACAGAGCCGTTTTCCAGCCCCAAGCCAAAGGAAAAGGACTTCAAGCAATCACTTGAAGTCCTTACACTTTCTATGGTGGAGCTGGAGGGAATCGAACCCACGACCTCTTGAATGCCATTCAAGCGCTCTCCCAACTGAGCTACAGCCCCACGCTGTTGGGTGGAGGGATAACTAGCCAAGACACTAGGCAATGTCAATAAAAAATTGCGGTGTACAAAAAGTGCTGTGCATTGATTCGTGGATCGTCTTACAGTAAGAAAGCACTTGATCGAATTGAGATGGAGAATGAATGGCACACGTTCTGAAACGGTTATGTATCAAATTACTCTGGGTTGGCGTGGTGTTTCTCGGCATCACGGTCATCAGCTTTTGGGTGATTCATCTGGCTCCAGGTTCCCCGACGGACCTCCAAACAACGTTGAATCCCGATGCCGGTATCGAAGCGCGTGCCCAGCTCGAAAAACTCTATGGACTCGACCAGCCACTTCATATCCAATACGCCAACTGGCTCAAACGGCTCGTTCAACTCGACTTCGGCCAATCCATGTCCGGCGACCATCGGCCTGTCTGGGACAAGATCAAAGAACGACTGCCGTTAACCTTTGGCATGAATGTCGCCTCCATGATCTTGACCCTGCTCATTGCGGTCCCCATTGGGGTGACGGCCGCGTGGTGGCGTGGTGGCATTTTTGATAAATTCTCGACCGTGGTCGTGTTCATCGGCTTTGCCATGCCCGGCTTCTGGCTCGCCCTGCTGCTCATGCTCTGGCTCGGTATTGCCTGGCCCATTCTTCCCATCTCAGGACTCACGTCCCTGGGCTACGACACCATGTCGCCCATGGGAAAGGTATGGGATATTACCAAACACCTCATCCTGCCGATTTTCATCTACACATCCGGTTCATGGGCAGGCATGTCCCGCTTCATGCGCTCCTCCATGCTCGAAGTCCTGCGCCAGGACTACATCATGACCGCACGGGCCAAAGGACTGTCCAACCGGGTCGTTCTCTTCAAGCACGCCCTACGAAATGCGCTCATGCCGGTCATCACCATTCTCGGACTCTCTGTTCCGGCCCTGATCGGCGGCTCCGTCATTATTGAATCGATCTTCGCCCTCCCCGGGCTGGGACAACTCTTTTATCAAGCCGTCATGGCCCGAGACTATCCGCTCATCATGGGTTCTCTGGTCCTCGGTGCCATTCTGACACTGATCGGCAATTTACTGGCAGATGTGGGATATGGCCTGGCTGACCCCCGAATCCGTGTGGGACAAGGGGGCAAACGATGAAACGCAAACCACTCAAACGAATTTCTCCGTGGGCGCGTCACGCACTGCTCATTATCGGTGGACTCTTTGTCGGACTGATGTCGATGGCGGCTGTTTTCGCTCCCATACTCGCCCCGTTTGACCCGAATTTCATCAATGTTGACGCACTGCTTCTCCCGCCATCCACAACGCACCTCATGGGCACTGATGCTCTGGGGCGAGATGTCTTTTCCCGCATTCTCTTCGGGGGACGGGTCTCGTTGTGGGTGGGATTCGTGGCCGTGGGCATCGCCACATCCATCGGATTGGTCCTCGGCCTGGTTGCCGGGTATTTCGGACGTTTTGTCGATGAAATCATCATGCGCGCCGTGGATGTCATGCTCTGTTTCCCTTCGTTCTTTCTCATTCTGGCTGTCATCGCCTTTCTGGAACCGAGCCTGACCAACATCATGATTGTGATCGGGCTGACTGGCTGGATGGGGGTAGCCAGACTGGTCCGCGCTGAAACCTTGACCATCCGGGAACGGGACTACGTCTTGGCCGCTCGTGCCGCCGGAGCCGGATCATTTCGCATCATATTCAAACATATCATGCCCAATGCCATTGGTCCGGTCCTTGTCTCCGCCACCCTTGGCGTGGCCGGAGCCATTCTCACAGAATCATCCCTATCTTTCCTCGGGCTTGGAGTCCAACCACCAGACGCCTCCTGGGGGAATATGCTCATGGAAGGCAAGGAAGTGCTTGGCATCGCGTGGTGGTTGTCCGTTTTCCCCGGACTGGCCATCCTGTTCACCGTGCTGGGATACAACCTGCTTGGAGAATCCCTGCGAGACCTGCTTGATCCACGATTGAAGCACTAATCCGACGAGCGGTACCTAAAGGCCCTCTGCAATACCTTCGTGCACGTCGAGTCTTTCCAAAAGTATCTTCCATCATTTTCCAACAAAAAACGGTTCATGACGTTCCTCTTTTCCGCAGCGGCCCACTGGTGTATACAAAACATTGTTCCCTTGAATATTTAAACGAGTTGCCCCAAAATATACCGACACGGGCGGCTCGAAACGCGTTGATTGAACATATAAAATGGCCGCTTTCCATTCTTCATTCCCTCTGCGGACCCGCGAAAACATCCGGGGCAGACAAAAAAACGAAAGGCCAGAGGCACTCATGCTTGAACTGTTACGGATCAAAAACCTTGCCCTCATCGAAGACGTTGAACTGGAATTTTCTCCGGGGCTGAACACGCTCACGGGTGAGACTGGTGCGGGTAAATCGTTTATCATGCGCGCCGTGGATTTCCTGCTGGGTGAACGTATGGACAGGAAACTGGTCCGCCCTGGCCGGGAAAAAGCCTCTGTGGAAGCACTGTTCATCCTGCCCGAGGGAGAAACCGTCATCCGACGCGAGCTGTCCACCGAAACCGGACGCAGCCGTGTCTATATCAATGACAGACTGTCTTCTCAGCCAACAATCCGGGACATGCGGTCCAGACTCATCATCCACACCAGCCAACATGGACAGCAAAAACTGCTCTCTCCGGCATTTCAATCGGAAATTCTCGATTCCTTCATTCCCGATCAATCCCTTCTCACCCAACGCAACGACACCCTGGCCGTGCTGCACGACGTGCTGGAACGCAAACGGCAGCTTACCGAAAAATTTGATGATCTGGAAAAACAGCGGGACTTCCTTGAATATCAGAAAAAGGAAATCGACGCCGTTGATCCCCAGCCAGGAGAAGAAGACGATCTCGAAGCACGCAAAAAGATTCTCAAAGAACAGGAACAGGCAGGAGAATGCCTGCAAAATGCACTGGACGTGCTGCACGGTGACGTCGGACTGCTCGATACCATGACACTCCTCTCTCGCGAAATAGATATCATCTCACGCCTGTTCCCGGGATTTGATGAAGACCGCGAAGCGATCGAGGAACTGCGCCTTCGACTGCATGACCTCGATACGCGACTCCGACGGGGACCGAAGGAGCTGGAAGACGACGACCCCATGTCATTGGATGACATCGAAGCACGCCTGTTCGAACTGGCCAAGCTGAAGCGGAAACTCCGGCGAGATCTGGATGACATCGTGACCCTGAAAACGGAAATCGACGAGAATCTGTCCTTTCTGGATGCCTGTGCATTGGACATGAAAAACCTGTCCCACGAAGAAAAAAAAGCAGCCACAGCATTGAAAGCGGCACTGCACGCGGTGAACACTGCCCGGGAAAAGGCAGCCAAGGAACTCTCCCACCGCATTGTGGCCGAACTCTTTGATCTCGGCTTTTCTGAACATATCAAGGTGCATTTCAAATTTGACGCACGAGAATTGTACCCCGGATGCGACGATATGCGCGGCCGGCTCATGTGGGTACCAAACCCTGGTCAGCCAGCCCAACCGCTGGACAAGATAGCCTCCGGCGGAGAGCTGTCCCGGTTCCTGCTCGCACTGGTCACCATGCGCGGCAACACGGCCAAGGAAAACGACGTTTTACCGTCGCTCATTTTCGATGAAGTCGATGCTGGAATTGGAGGCTTGACACTCAACTCGGTTGGCGGCAAACTCCGCGCCCTTGCAGACCGCCAGCAAATGTTGCTCATCACGCATTGGCCGCAACTGGCAGGCAAGGCGGACCGCCATTTCTTCATCCGAAAAGAAGTGGTGAACGGCGAGACCTACACCCGTTGCGACCGATTGGAAGCAACTGCCATCATGGATGAATTATCCCGCATGGCAGGAGGAGGGGAACAAGGTCGCGCTCTGGCTGAAAAACTCGTAAAATAGAGGTCCCTCCGGTCGGTCACCGGCGGTCTCTCCGAGACCTCGAATGGCATGAGATGCCCCTCCGAGGTCTCCCAACCCTTTTGAACGCGCCGTGCGCAAGGGCTTTGCCGTGACCACTCTTTTCATCTCACTCTATATCAAACTCTTTTTTCTGTTGACCCCCTTCTTCGTGCTGTCCGTTTTCCTGTCGTTCATTGAGGACATGGATACGGTACAACAACGCAAACTCGCCATTCGCGTAACCTGCGCTGTGCTGGTCATCGTGCTCGTGCTCTATTTCGGCGGAAACCCGATTTTCGCGACATTGGGCATCACCCTGGACGGATTCCGGGTGGGCGCGGGCAGCTTGTTGTTTCTCTCAGCGGTCTCGCTGGTCTCGGGCAAACGCGCTCGACCAGAGCCGGATGACGAAACCGATGTCGCAGTCGTGCCTCTGGCCATCCCCATCACCGTGGGACCGGCCACCATCGGTACACTGCTCATCCTTGGGGCCGAACTCGGCGGTCCCACTGAACAATTCATTGGCGCGGCCTCGCTGACAGCTGCCTGCCTGACCGTGGGATTAATGCTCTTTGTGGCCCCGGCCCTGAAGCGACTCATCGGGTCCATGGGGCTAGCCGTCCTCACCAAAATCACCGGACTGATCCTGTCCGCCATGGCCGCACAAATCATCTTTACCGGCGTTCGCAACTTCCTGTCATAAAACAACAACGGGACACCTCATGCTCCCAGAGCACGTCGCGTCCCGTTCCTTCCTCTGTACGCGCTCCATTTTTTCCGGTATTTCCTCCTGACATAAAAGCATGGAGGTCTCAGGTTTTATCCTGCGACCACATCGAGCTTCATGTAATGATAGCCCGAAAAAAGAGACACGAATCATGACGAAACACACGCCCCTCACTCTTGAACAGCCATACAATATCCGTTCATACGAACCACAAACCGATGGCCGTATCCCCATCTCCGCCCTCTGCAACTACTTGCAGGACATCGCCTCGCGCCATGCCGACACACTCGGTTTCGGTCTGCTCGATCTGCGCCAAAGCGGCCACTTCTGGGTACTTGCCCGATTACATGTCATGATGGACAGGATGCCCGGCTTCGGTGAACAACTCCATATCGAAACATGGCCTTCCGGCAATGAACGGCTGGTCGCACTCCGTGATTTTCTCATCCATGACGCACACGGACTTGTAGGGCGGGCGACGTCTTCCTGGGCCACCGTCAATCGGAAAACGCACCGGCCAGACGATCCTTCAACCGTTCTGGACAAACGATACATCCCGGACCGCGACCATGCCATGGTCTTTCCGTCCAAAGCGATCACTCGTCTCAAGAAAGGAGATCATCCCACACAGATTAAGGCCCGCCGAGCGGATACGGATGTGAACGGACACGTCAACAACGTCAAATATGTCGAATACTGTATGGAAGCGGTGCCTCAATCATGGATTGAGACGCACCAATGTCTGGGGTTGGACATTCAGTTTCGAACCGAATCATTTGCCGGGCAGGAATTTCAGGCAACCTGTACTGAAAGCACCTCAGACAGTGATATGGAGACCATACTTCACGCCCTGAATCGTCCGTCTGACACCCGGGAAATAGTCCGTATGAAAACTTGGTGGGAACAGGCATGACCCCAGAAATACGGCTCCGATTCGACAGTGATGGCGTCAACTGGACCGAGGCCGCCGAACTCATGCGACGCGCACCTCTCAATCAAAAAGAACCACACGCGCTCAAAACCGCGTTCGACAATAGCGACCTGATTTGCTGTGCATGGCACACCGACACACTGGTGGGCATGGCGCGCGCCCTGTCGGATGGCATTTTCCAGTCCGTGATTTATGATGTCTGCATTCTCCCGGAATATCAGGGAAACCATCTCGGGACACGAATAATGCGGGAAATGCTGGATCGTTTGCAGACCCCGAATGTCATTTTATGGGCAGTCCCGGGCAAGGAAGCGTTTTACACCCGATTCGGATTTCACCCGATGCGAACGGCCATGGGGCGGTTCGAAAACCCCGAGCGATCTGCACAGCAGGGGTACATCCTTCTCGAAGGGCACTAACGAATGATCCATCGATATTTTCTTGCGCTCATTCCCCTATTCGGCATGACGGTCATCCTCAGTCTCGGCCTTATTCTGCCCGATGCAGCCACGGCCACCCCGAGACCTCGCCTGATCATTGCACACGACGCCAACTATGAACCGCTTGTCTATGAGGATGAACAACACCTTCCCCAAGGCTACCTGATCGATTTCTGGAAACATTTCGGGGAAGCCAACAATATCGATATTCAATTCAAACTCGGGGACTGGAACGAGACCCTGTCCTGGATTCGTACTGGACAGGCAGACATTCACGGAGGTTTGTTCTTCACCAAAGAACGAAATCAATTCCTGAACTATCAAAACACCATTACGGCACTTTCGGCAGGCATATACATTGCCAACGGACAGAGCTGGAACGACTTTGACACCCTTCCAACCGGCGTGGTTGCCAGCGGATACTCCGAACACTACATGCACACGGCATGGCCAAACCGTCCGACGCAGTCGTTTCCCCAGGCAAAAGACATGATCCGTGCCGCCGTCAATGGGACGATCCAGGCCTTTATTGCCGATGAACCCGTGGCGGTCTTTTACCTGCGCAAATTCAAGGCCAAAGAAGCCTTTTCAAAACATGACGTCGCGTACAGCAATGCCTTGAAAGTCGCTGTGGCAAAAGATCGGCATGACCTTGCCTCCCTCATCGAACACGGGTGGGCACGCATGGACCCCAAAAAGCTCAAATACATCCGCAGCAAATGGTTTCTGGACGTGGAGAAAGACAGGGATTGGGCTTTGACAGGCATACTTATTGCCGCACTGGTCATGTTTTTCGGGCTGCTGTGCCGCATCCTCAACGGACGGTATGCGGCCCCAAAGAGCTAAACTCGAGCAATTTTCCGAGTCGGCTTTGTTTCCCCCATCCAGCCGTCCATGACCAACGTCTCGCCCAGCAATTTCAAAAAAGTCGGCTCATATCTCAGCGAATCCCGAAGCAGGACCAGAGCGGCTTGAGCAACATCCCGTGAAGATCGATAGGGACGAACACCAATCATGGCGGAAAATGAATCCGCCACGGCGCACAGCTTTCCCGCCATGGGAATTTCCGCGCCGATCCGCCTGCCCGGATACCCGGACCCGTCATTTCGCTCATGATGGTGACACAAACAGGCCATGACAACCGGGTCATCTATTGAAAGTCGTTGCACCATCTTCACCCCGGCCTGGATATGATTCTCAATGGACGCCCGATCCCGTCGCACAAGAAATTGTTTTTTGTCCCGAATGAAACGAGGCACCTGCGTCATGCCGAGATCATGCAAGATCAGACCGAGTGCCACTCGCACCAATCCGTCTTTTTGCACGCCTTTTCCCGCAGCATGAACATGCAGAGCCAATCCGATGAACATCGTATTGGTCGAATGGACAGCCAGACTGTATTCCTTATCCAACGTGCGGGTTAAAAACCGCACCCGATCGGGATCAATCCAGATATATTCCGCTAAAATCGATATATCCTTGACCAATAAATCAAACTCGCGACGTTGCGGCTGGGCAAAAAACTGATCCATGCGATCCCGAAACGCCAGAAAAAACGTTTCCGCGACCTCGGTGTCCGTCAGCCCCTCTTCAACCAGCAGAAGGCCAAGGCGTTTGCTCAGATGCTTCGCATATTCCTGATAATCATCCCGCAACAAAAACACCCTTCCCAGAGCCGCCAGTTGCGAAATTTCCTGCTGGCCTGATGTGCCCAGCCGCTCCCCGGCCTTATGATACTTCTTGACTTGCGCCACGGCGTCATCAAAGACATACACATCCACAGGCGGACGGAATTTGGGAAAACTTTCCAATATATTGGGACTGATCTGCAAATAGACTTCTTTCAAGGAGTCCTGTGCTGAAATATCATTCATAGGCAACGCTCGCTTCTCCATTCAAATGGTCCGCACGGTATACAGCTTTGCCCACCTCTGACAAGCCCGTGATAAAAATCACCAGTCCGCCGACACGCACATTTCTGATCGCCCTTGCTCACCAGCCCTTCCTACGGTAAAGGAGAGAGACTCATACCACGAGAGGAAAAGACGCACATGAACACCCACGAAAATCCGACGCTTCAGGCCATATTCTCCCGTCGATCCATTCGCACATTCACGGACGCCCCTGTTTCGCGTGAACATATCCTGACGATTCTCGAAGCAGGTCGATGGGCACCGAGTGGTTTGAACAACCAACCTTGGCGTTTCCTGGTCATCACACGAGACGACCCACGACATGAGGCTTTGGCAGACTGTACCAAGTATTCCCACATTGTCCGTGGGGCTTCGGCCTGCCTCTGCATCCTGCTCGAAAAAAAAGCCATGTACAGCGCAATGAAAGACCATCAAGGGGCCGGAGCCTGCGTCCAGAACATGCTGCTTGCGGCCCACGCACTCGGTCTCGGCGCGGTCTGGCTTGGACAGATTGTCAACGATCAGGCCTCCACGCTCAAGGCACTTGACCTGAACACGGAAACCTATGAACTCCAAGCCGTTGTCGCTCTCGGACACCCTGATCAAAACGGCACATCAAACCGAAAAGAACTCGCTGAGCTTCTGGTGGAGGATTTTGTATGACCATTCGCATTTTCAATCTCGGCCCGCTCCAGACAAACTGTTATGTCCTTGCGGGCGACACAAACGCCATCGTGATCGATCCGGGCGGCGATCCTGCCGAAGTCGTGGAATACCTCACGGCCAATGCGCTCACCGTGACCCATATTTTGAATACCCACCTGCACTTCGATCACACGGCGGGCAACAAGACACTTTCCGGTGTCACGGGTGCCCCCATACTCTGCTGTGACAAGGACGAGGAATTGCTGGATTCCTGGCTTGGCAAAGGCGGAGACATGGGCATTCCCCCCATCGATCTCTATGAATGGCAGAACATCGCTCCGGGCGAGACGCAATTGGCCGGATTCGACTGTACGGTGCTGCACACCCCGGGGCACTCCAGAGGAAGTTTGACATTTTATTTCCCCAAGGTCGAAACAGCGTTTGTAGGCGATCTGATTTTCTATCGGTCCATCGGACGCACCGATTTTCCCGGTGGTGATCTCGATGAACTCAAGCACTCGGTCACCGAACGCATTTTCACGCTGCCGCCCACCACAAAGCTGTTGTCTGGCCACGGCCCGGAAACCACGGTCGCCGATGAAATGACCCACAATCCCTTTTTCTCGGAGTTTTAAATGGGCACCCCGATTTTCGTGGATATCCGCGACCAATGTTGAGGAGTGGGACTGGAGATAGGTTGGTATCTCCGTTTTGCCAAGGCCGACACCATCGAGGCCACCGTGTCCCTGAAAGGAGCAGCACAAGTGCGGCATGAAGAACACATATTCCCGGACTGGACCTTCTCCTTTGAAGAGCATGACGACCATGTGGTGGCGCGTATGACCCGAAAGAAACCCCTTTTCGACATCGAGGACGCATGACCCACAGCGTTATCTATGCGTGCAGCCATCGACGTGGTGGCAATTCGGACCGAGCCGCACAACTCCTTGCACAGGCCGTCACCGAAGCCGGAGGCAGTGCGGAAGTCATCTATCTCCGCAACCATACGGTCCTGCCTTGCCTGGCATGCGGACACTGTGACGAAGCCCACATGAAGCAGGGAAAGGCCCGATGCGTCCTCGGAGAACAGGACGATGCCTACGCGCTCTTCTCGCCCCTGTTCACGGCCCGTACCGTCTTTTTCACCGCCCCCATCTATTTCTATCACCTTCCGTCATTGTTCAAGACATGGATCGACAGAAGCCAACAATTCTGGACCGCAAAACACACTGGGGAACCCTGGATTGCCGACCTTCCAAAACGCACGGCCCATACCGTCCTTCATGCGGGTCGCCCCACCGGGGACAAGCTCTTTGACGGCGCGACACTCACACTCAAATACTTCCTGCATTCCTTCAATCTCACCCTGGCCACACCGCTGGTATTCCGAGGACTGGATCACCGTGACGACCTGAAAGCCGCACCTTCTTTCGAACAACAGATCCTTGACTTGGGACGCACGGCCTCGGCTTCTGCCCAATGAGTTTTTTTGGCGACACCGTTCACGCCGTGGCACGCAGCATCGGATTGACGGCCAGACGCTGCCCGATCTGCGGAACAATCATGCCCGAAAAGGCGCGGATGTGCGCCGCCTGTGCAGCGACACTCCCCCTGTGTACCGGCGGCTATTGTCCGACCTGCGGAGCCATGTCCGGCAGACCCGATGCCCCTCCGAGTCGCTGTCCCGACTGTCGCCACACGCCACCACCATGGGACACGCTTTTTTTCCACGGGCCATACGACACCGCGTTGCGCGAGCTTATCATCTCGTATAAATTCAATAACAACTACAGCCGGAATACCCTGTTGTCCGACCTCGCCGTGACCACCTTTCAAGCCCGAAACACCGAACTCCCGGACTGCATCATTCCTGTCCCACTGCACACACGCAGACTGCTCTGGCGCGGCTTCAACCAAAGTCTGGAAATAGCCAAGGCTCTGGGAAGACACCTTGAACGCCCGGTGCTGAAAAAAGGATTGACCCGCACTCGGAACACCCCGCCACAAACACGGCTCGGACACACCCAACGTCAAAAAAATATCAAGGACGCCTTCATGGCTGATGAAAAACGCGTCGCCAACCGAACGGTTCTCCTGGTGGATGATGTCTACACCACAGGGTCAACTTTGCGGGAATGTGCAAAAACACTCAAACGCGCCGGGGTGTTACGAATGAGTGTCCTGGTTCTGGCCCGAGCGCAACAGATGTCTGGCTGAGCACCCTATAGTGTATGAATTGAATGAACAGGCATAAAAGTCGAAAAAAACGCCAAAAAAAGCCCATGAGGGCTTGACTTTCACCGCCTCTTGCGGATAGGTTGCCTCCTCTTACGAACTGGAGGTTTTTATTATGTTTGCTATCATCGAGACCGGCGGGAAGCAGTATCGCGTCGAAGAAGGTCTTGAATTTAATGTAGATTTACTCAAGGCAGATGCTGGCAACAGCCTGAGCATCGATTCCGTTCTCCTGTTTGACAAGGACGGAGACACAAAGATTGGAGCACCGTATGTTGAAGGTGCCAAAGTCGAGTGCGAAGTCTTGGGCCACATCCGCGGCGAGAAAGTCGTGGTCTTCCACAAGCTGTCCAAAAAGGACGCTCGCAAGACCCAGGGTCACCGCCAGGATTACACGCAACTGAAAGTCAAATCCATCAACGCCTAAGGTTGAGGGGAGGATACAATGGCTCATAAAAAAGCTGGTGGTAGTTCCAGAAACGGACGCGATAGCGCCGGACAAAGACGTGGCGTCAAACGTTTCGGTGGTCAGGAAGTTCTGGCTGGCAACATTCTTGTTCGTCAGCTCGGTACTAAATTTCACCCCGGCGACGGCGTTGGCATGGGCAAGGATTACACCTTGTTCGCATTAGTTGACGGTGTCGTCAAATACGAGAAGTACACACGCAAAAAGGTTGCCAAAACCCGCGTGCACGTACTGCCCGCTGAGGCTTAATTCTCGTTTACATTGCATTTCTCGGGCAGGGAGCGTTTCCAAAACGCTCCCTGCCCGTTTTGCTGTTTCCAGCCGTTGAAAACGGCAGAGGTATTGTTCCATGCGATTTGTAGATGAAGCGACCATCAAGGTTGCATCCGGCAAGGGCGGCAACGGCTGTGCCAGTTTGCGGCGTGAAGCCAATATGCCAAAGGGCGGCCCTGATGGCGGCGACGGCGGCAGAGGTGGAGACCTTATTTTTCGTGGTTCTTCCCGTCTCATGAGCTTGTATGATTTCCGATTGAAGCGCATGTACGGCGCCAAGAACGGAGAACAGGGCATGGGCCGCGACCGCTATGGCCGAGCCGCTGACGATCTGATCGTGGATCTCCCCGTTGGGACTCTCATCTATGAAATCACCGAAAAGGACGACGGCACCACTGACGAAAAACTCATCGCCGACCTTGTTGGAGACGGGACTGAAATCATCATCTGCAAAGGCGGCAAGGGTGGCCGTGGCAACCTGCATTTCAAGTCGTCCACCAACCGGACGCCCAGGTACGCCGAGCCAGGTTTTCCTGGCGAAGAAAAAACCATCCGTCTGGAACTCAAGATTCTGGCGGACGTTGGATTGCTCGGCCTGCCAAGTGCGGGTAAATCCACTTTTATCTCAAAAATTTCTGCTGCTCGTCCCAAGATCGCGGCCTACCCGTTCACCACGCTGGTTCCCAATCTTGGCGTCATTGAAGACGACAACTTCAACCGCATGGTCATCGCTGACATCCCCGGTCTGATCGAGGGTGCCTCTGAAGGACGCGGTCTGGGCATCACCTTTCTCAAACACGTCGAACGCAACCGCTTCCTCGTGCATATTCTCGCTGCTGAAGACGTCAACCGGGACGATCCCACTGACGGCTATGCCATGCTCAATCAGGAGCTGCGTGAATATAACGCCGAATTGAGTGACAAACCTCAAATCAAGGTTATCAACAAGATCGATACCCTGACCGATGAGGAACTGGCCGACATGAAGGCCAAAGTCGCTGTCAGTGGTGAAAAAATCTTCTTCATTTCCGCGCTCACTGGAGACGGCATCGAACCACTGCTTGAACGGATGTGGCAACAGCTTGCCGATCTGAACGAGTAACATTTTTTACCCCGACTTCGGGACCATGGCCCATCCGCACACAGTGGATGGGCCTTTTCAGTGCCCTTCCCGTACCCACAAGCGCTCACTACGCCACGCAGCCCCCTCTCGATAACATTTCCACGCCAATACATCGCGATGTGTTCATACATCCATCGCTTGTTTTTTTCTCCTTGCCAGGTAGTATGAGAATTCAAACTCTCACCAACGATCCAGGAGAAATCGACATGGGTAAGCTTATCAAGGAAAATGACGAAAAAGGACGGCTGCACATTGATACGCCATTGCTGGGCGAATCGCTGGTTTCAAAAAGTCTGCTCAAAAAGACGGAAGCGGACGAATATTTTCGGATGCAGCCAGAGGTCAATGTCCTCAAAATCGGCGGACAATCCATCATGGACCGTGGCGCCAAGGCCCTGTTTCCCATCCTTGAAGAATTGGTCAAGGCCAAGGAAAAACATAAAATTCTTCTGATGTGCGGCGGCGGGACCCGTGCCCGTCACGTCTATAATATCGGTATAGACTTGGGAATGCCCACGGGCGTGCTCTCAAAACTCGGTGACAAGGTCTCCGCCCAGAACGCGGAAATGCTCTCGGTCCTTCTGGCCAAACACGGCGGAGCCATGATCGGCCACGGCGACCATCTCGAACAGCTCCACATGTATTGCCAGCAAGGCTATCTGCCCATCACCACGGGTATTCCTCCCTATGGTTTTTTTGAACACCCAGCTGAAGTCGGCTCCATTCCTCCCCATCGAACGGACTCGGGAGCCTGTCTGCTGGCCGAGAATATCGGTGCCAAATCACTCATCTACCTGAAAGATGAAAAGGGAATGTATGAAAACGATCCCAAGAAAGGCAACCGGGACACCCTCAAATTCATCGACAAGATCCATGTTGACGAACTCATTGAAATGGACCTCGAAGACCTCATCGTCGAACGCCCTGTCCTGACCTTCCTCAAAAACGCGAAGACTTTGAAATCCTTCCAGATCATCGACGTCCTGCGCCACCCCGAGCACGTTCACGCCGCGCTTGAAGGGGAACACGTCGGCACCATCATTTACAAAGATTAACGCCCATTGCGCAAAAAAAAACCGGGAGTCTTTCACTCCCGGTCTTTTTTCACAGTCGTCGCACTATTTCTTTTCACCTTCAGCCCCTTGCCCATCCCGGGTGAGGTACACAACCTCGGCACCGACATGCTCCGCGATCTCGGTCAATTCGACCCTGCGGATACGCTTGGCGTAAATTTTCAGATCTCCACCCTGCACTCCGACAACACGGAAACGGGGCTTTTTTTCACCTTTGTCTGAACGACGACGCTCTCTGACAAATATTTTCATAGGGTCCTCCTTGGCATTGTGCCTTTGTGGATTATTGTCTATAATAGACATATATCCTTTAAACACATAGAGTCAAGAAGGACTTTACCAATATGTCAAAAAAAGTTGGCGGCTCCAAGCCGCAACGATACATTCAGCCCTCGCTCCTCATGGCATTGAGCAACGGCCAATCATACGGATATCAACTCATTCATTCAATCGGGGAGTATGGTTTTCTTCGGGGTGATGCCCCTCCGGGCATGGTCTATCGCCATCTGCGTCAAATGGACGAAGAAGGATTGGTGACCTCGAAATGGGATGCAGAAGGAGACGGTCCCGCCAAACGGGTGTATGCGATCACCCCGGAAGGATCAGAAATTCTGGAAGCGTGGATTCTCCATATGGAAAAACAACGAGACCGGCTCGATGATTTTATTGCGCGGTACCGTCGCATGGAGACGCGATAGGTTTCTCCGTGCCAGATGCGTGTTTTTTTGGCCGTTTGCCGTGTGCCGTTTCCCAAATCCCATGAGAACGTTGACGAAGCTGCAACATGGGCCGCCCATCCCACAAGGACGGACGAATCCACCGGGCATCAACCACCCTGTCGTTCGGCTGCGGAACCAACGGGTCCCGATCCACGGAAATGACGCCGATACCGGCATCGGTCAACTCATGAACCCGCAGATCTGCGGAAAGGTCTCGCAACACACCGTATTCGATAAATCGGCCACACCAGCCGAACCGGGTCAAACCAACAGCGGCAAGCGCACCGATGATGCCATCATTGGTGCCGCCCAAGCCATAGAGTTCGATTGATCCAGCCGTGCGCAAGGCGTCGGTCTGCGTCACGCGCTGACTCGTGACCCGCTGGGCATAGGCGACCACATCCGGGGTCACCTCGGATTCAGGGACAAGACACAACCCGGGATCACTGCCCGGCGCACAGTGGATTTCAAGATGCTCCACCGCCAAACGCCGCAGCGTCTCCACAGAACCGCCGTCTTCCATATCAATGATGGCACAGGCCGAGCTGTTATTTGAGGTAAACGGAATATCTTCAAGACGGGGCAACTGATGGCGCACGATTCCATGGACTGAAAATTCATGGGGAAGTCCGGTTCCAAACTCACGCACCAGACGTCCCGTTCCCATGGGTGCATCCCGATCATCAGTGTCATCAAAGCCAAGATATATCCGCACAATCAGCCTCCAGATAGGTTTGTGCGGCACATTTCCACACCCTCTGTCGAGAGGCAAGCTGATTTTTCCTGCGCGGGGAATGACACTGAAAAACCGAAACCACCCAGTAATGCGGCACCGGACAGCTCCCTCCGAAAGGAACCGTTAGGCTGTATGGTTTTCAATCCCCCATATGGCGAGGACAAAGATACTGACCGAACAGGCCAAGCCGCCATAAAACACGGCGTCCATGCCAAACAGCGAATAAAGTATGCCCATGAGCAGCGGTGCAATGGTCTGGGCCAGCCGCAACAGCAAGCCGTTTGCCGCCATAAAGGCTCCCCGTTGTTCCATGGGAGCGATGGTCGTCAGCATGGTCATGATGGTCGGAATATTCAATCCTTGCGCCAAGCCAAAAAGGATGACGGGAATCACGACATACCATATGCCCGCAGAAACCGGGACAAGCACCATGGACAGACCATAGAGAAAGGCAGCCGCACACAGGAGTTTCCGTTGACCAAACCGTTCTGCGAGTCGCCCGAGCTGAAAGGAAGCAAGGCCAGAAAAGCCTGAAGACAACAGAAAGACCATTCCGATTGACGCTGGAGATGCCCCAAATCGGGAATCCAGCAACAACGCCATATAGGTCACGATCGGCCCATAGAGAATGGTAAATGTCAGCAATGTCGTGGCAAACAGAGAAAGGACCTGTCTGGTTTTCATCTGCCGGTACGCCCCGACCATGTATTCCTTGAAACTCCCGCCACCGCTGGGTTCCGGGGTCTTCATATGCAGAACAATGACCACGCCGAGCGGAATCGCCAAAAGGGGCAGCAGAAAGGGATAATTCCATCCCAAAAGTGCCAACACACCGCCCAAGGCCGGGAATCCCGCCGTGCCCATGGCCAGCATGGACGCATTGTATCCCATGGCCCGACCGCGCTCTCTTCCTTGATATAAATCACCGATGAGAATGCCGTATAACACCCCGAGCGGCGCGGCTCCAACTCCTTGGAAAAACCGCAAAATCAGCAGTTGCTCAATAGTCTGAACAAAAAAACAGGCGCACCCGAAACCACCAAAAATGAACAGGGACGGAACCAGCACGACCTTTCTTCCCACCCGGTCAGCCAGAATACCGACCAGCGGGGCAAAGAGGACACCCGGCAAGGTGAAAACGGAAATAACCAGTCCGATTTTCGCCGGGGTAAAATGCAGCCCGGTCATGATGTCAGGCAGTGCTGGAATAATACTAGAGACACCGAGGACGGCAATCAACGTCACACCGAAAACAAGGTGCAAGTCCTTGTCGAGATATATTTTTCGCATAAAATCCGGCTAAATAGCTGCGTCGAGCAGCAGGTTGTCCCGATGGACCGCCTCAGCAAAGGCAAGAGGACCGAGAATTGAAGCGAGTTCGTGAGTATGTTTTCCCTTGATCTGCCGAAGTTCATCCGCAGAGAAATTCGATTGACCGACGCCGATATCCTCACCGTCAAGCGTCTTGATGAAAATCAAGGCACCGCGGTCGAAACAGCCGTCCACCTCGCTGATCCCGATGGGAAGCAGAGACTTGCCTTTGCTCAAAAGCGCGGTCGCTGCGCCCTTGTCCACCCGGACCGCTCCCGCAGGGTCATCATGGTAGGCGAGCCAGAATTTCTTGCTCGACACACTGTGTTCACGCGGCAGGACAAGGGTTCCGGCAGTATCATTTTCCAATGCCCGCCGGATATCGAATTCGCCTTTGCCGGACACGATAAACGTTGGCACGCCCAGTTGCGCAGCGCGTCGAGCGGCCCGCAATTTCGAATACATGCCGCCCGTCCCCACGGTGGTTTTCCCGTCACACATGGATTCCAGATCAAGCGCGCAAATATCCTTGATAGTCGGCAGAGACCGGGCCTCTGGGTTCGTATCCGGGTTCATGTCAAAAACCCCATCCGCCGAGGTCAGATTGATAAACAGATCCGCACCGATCAGTCCGATGCACATGGCTCCGAGCGTATCGTTGTCACCGAATTCCAATTCACGGGTAGACACGGTATCGTTTTCGTTGATGATGGGAATGACACCCCACTCGAACAAACGCTCCATGGTGTTCCGTGCATTGAGGAACCGGCGACGGAATTTCAGTCCGCTTCGCGTGAGCAACATCTGCGCCGTCACCTTGCCATGTGCGGCAAAGGCTTCATCATAATCGTGCATGAGTCGCCCCTGCCCAACCGCAGAGGCCGCCTGACGCGACGCCATATCCTTATAGTCTTTCCCGTGCTTGTGGGCACTTTCGGCAATTCGCTGCCGACCGGCAGCCACAGCACCGGAGGTGACCAGCACCACGTCCATTCCCGCGTCACTCAACGCGGACAATTGCGCGGCCAGACGCTCGATCGCAGCAGGATTCAACCCGTGGCCCGATGTGACCACAGCGGAACCGACTTTCACCACGACACGTCGAACTTTGCCAAGCAGAGAGTGTCTCTGTACCTCATTTTTCGTCATGGAGGCACGGTACAGCAACACACCCGGTTTGAAAAGTCTTCGGAACAAGGTTCTAGGGGAGCGCTTCGAGCAGCGGGCCTGAAGGGGTAAAGGGGGGTTTCTTTTCTTGATTGAAGATTGAAAGAAAAGAAAAGAGATAAGGAAAAAATCTCATCTTTCCTTGTTTATTGAGCGTTGTGCGCTGCGCGGTGGGGAGTCATTCAGAATTATTCCAAAGGTTTCGCCTTTACAACGACGAGGGGGTGTTCCGGCGGCGGTTATTTTTTTCATTAAAGAACAAAGAAAAATCACAAGGAAAAGACCCAATTTTTCGTTTTTATTGAGTGTAGTGCGCTACGCGGTGGGGAGTTATTCGAAATTATTTCAAAGGTTTCGCCTTTACGGCGACCTGCTTTTTGCGAGGCGGCAAAAAGGAGGCATATATGGACCCGCCCATTTGGCAAGTGCTTTTTTGTTGGCAACGCAGAATCGAATGCTGTCATATATTCGGCCTATACTCTTGATATGGCCCTGATGGATTCCGCGCCTCGGCTCCTCATCAAAAAGGCGGCTCTTTATGGCCGTTGCCTCCTCCAGGTTTTGCCGAGGCCGGTTCGACCTGTTTGCCATCAATCGGCTTGTTGCATTGTCTGGCGGTTATGCAAATTTGTATTCTTCGTCTCTGGCCAACATCGCCCAGCCTATGCGAGCCATTTTATTGGCCCATGCAACCGAGGCTCGCCCGTTGCCCCTTCGCTCCATGAGTCCCGACAGCCACTGACTCCTTTTGTCGGATCTTCTCCCGCAATGGCGTAAGAATGCTCTCCCTCCATGGATAAGTAGTGTGCGCAAATAGGTATTGCCTCGTTTACTGATCCTTCCAAGCCGTTGGTTGTTACCGGATGAATGTTGTCTGGGGACCAGCCCAAGCCAAGCTGC